>JACRKJ010000026.1 GCA_016219825.1 Candidatus Woesearchaeota archaeon
AATGCCAAAGGAAAAATTTAAAGAAGAGGAGAAAGTTGCTCAAGGGGTATTGAAACAACTCCAAGATCAAAAGATCAAACGAGCAGGATCAATTTTATAAAACTACAAGGAGGATACACAAATGGAACTAATATACGCTGCTATGTTGCTGCATAAAGCTGGCAAGAAAGTGGATGAGTCTGGCGTCAAGAAAGTCTTAGAGGCTGCTGGCGTGAAAACAGATGAATCTCGCGTAAAAGCGCTTGTTGCTGCTTTGGCAGATGTTGACATTGAAAAAGCGATCAAAGAAGCTGCTGTCCCAATGGCTGCTCCAGTCGCTGCTTCTGCTCCCGCTGCTCCACAAGCTGGAAAGAAGGAAGAGAAGAAGAAAGAAGAAAAGCCTAGTGAGGAAGCTGCAGCCGCGGGTCTAGCCGGATTATTCGGCTAGATTTTTTCTTTTTATTTTATCTACAAATTTTTTAACCATAATCTTTAAAAATACACAAAAAATACAAATACCAGGGTTACGAACGTGTCTGAACAAGTAAAAAATCAAGTGTGGGACGATTATAGAAAGTTACAGCAGGAAGTTTCTTCATTTAAAGCAAAAGCGAGGGAGATTTCTGAAAAGAAAGAGTTCTGGTTCCAGAAAAAAGAGTCTCTGAAGAAAGATCTGAAGGATTTAATACAAAAAATCAAGGAAATCAAGACAGCGAATGACGCAAAAAACGGGGAAATCGCCCAGTTAAAATCCCAACGATACCAGCAGAACAGCGAAGTCAAATCGTTAATTAAAAAAGTAAAAAAACTCAATCAGGAGAAAGCTGACGTGCTAAAAAGATTCAATGGAAGAATCGAGCCGAATAAGATTCATGAGCGCATTAACGCGTTGGAAAAACAGGTGGAGATTGAAACCTCCTATGATCGAGAAAAAAAATTAATGGGGGAAATCAAGCGCTTGAAGAAGGTCTACGAGGAAAGCAGTGAGGCGTCAAAGGTTATTGGCGACGCGCAGCAGATTTCCAAGGAAATCACGGAATCCAAGAAAAAAGCTGATGAATTTCATTTGCGGGTAAGGGAAATGACAAAAGATTCGAATTATACTGTTTTTATGCATATGTCCAGGCAGATTACAGAACTAAAGCGGGCGCAGGAAGAGGCGTTCCAAATCTTTATTGAGCACAAAAATGAATATGTCAAGATCCAGCAGTCCTTGAATGAACGTCTGCAGGCGATGGACCAATTAAAGCAGATTGTGCAGAAAGACAGGGAGTTGGTGAAGTTAGAGCAGGATCAGAGAAAACAGGAGATATTGGCGAAAAAAACAAAGGAAGTAGAGGAAAAAATAAAGAATAAGAAAAAGTTGACAACAGAAGATCTTTTAGCGTTCCAGCGTTCTGCAGACGATTAATGTTTTTTTCTTAAGAATAAGCTATGGGAATAAATATGTTGTAAGTCGCTGTATACAGGAATGCTTTCAATCTCAAAAACATGGATAAGCAGGATCCAGACCACAACTACATAAAACCCGGAGAATAATTTCCAGACCAATAAATGCACTGCGTCAAACCATTCTTCCCCATAATGCACTGCGATAAACACTAATAACGCGATGCGGATGACGTTCATCAGCAACAACAGGGAAAAGCCGATAAGCGTAATAAGAATTCTTTTCTTCCATAAAATGTCTTTCGTTAAGAGCACTAAAAGCCACAATAAATAATACGCGCTGGGAGCGATGCATGCTTCTACAAACTCAAAAACATAATTTCCTAAAACAAGCGTGTTATTCGTAATCTCTGGCAGATACGGCGATAAAAAAAGCGCTGATCCATAAAGTGTTGGCGCTGCAAAAAGCCAATAAAAAAATGAGACAGGAACAAAGCTGAGCAAGACGCGTAAAAGAAGATTTCGATAATAGTGCATACAGGCACAGGAGAAGAATAATTTAAATAACTTGCTTATTATGTGTCGCGATTTTATAAAATGCTGGAAGATGTGGTAATAGTGCTTTGCTCCAGGTCTCATACTTTTGAGCAGAGTGTTCATCATGCATAACGTTAGCTAAAGGTTCTAACCTGCCGGAATGCAGCGCTGTTTCACATGGCGTTATGCTTCCATCAGTGGAAAAGACATAAATCAATCCAAAATGAACGCGATCCACAGGCTTATCATAGCACATTAATGTCCCGGCTAAATATGGCGAAGTAGTGTTGCCGGTAATCGCGACTTCTTCGTTGAGTTCACGTTCAAGGCATCGCTGCAGATAATCCGGGGCGTCATTTCTCCCAATATGCCCGCCAACACCCAATGAATGTTTGCCAAACAAGCGTGCGTCGCCATAATCGCGGATATTTTCTGCCCGTACATAGGTAAAAACAGTTTCATCGTTGCCAAAAATAAGGATATATGGTATTGGCTGCAGGACTAATGGATCTGTTTCACAGTCATAGCGGGATTGAAAAAATCCCTGCGCGACTGCTGCTTCAAGTGAAGAAATCTTAGTTCCATCAATAAATTCAAACCCTTCTTTCATTGTTCTTTGCTGTAAAAGTATCCTTGCATCTTGCACAAGAACATCGCGGGAAAGTTTTTGGATGTTGCCTGCTGCGAACGCATGGTCTAAAGGAGCGAAATATTTTGCGGTCTTTGGTCCAACTTGGCCTTGATAATGCGATCCGCTCTGCTCGCCATAAACTTTATCAGGCAGTTCATTGCGAAACACATCCACTCTGCTCATCGGCATTCCATCACGTAACTCAACGCCAGTCGGTTCATCAGGCGTATATTCAAACACAAGGTCTGCTTGGAATCCTGGATCAATAAATCCTGCCTGATCAACTGCGCCTGAAAACCCAACACGAGAGTAGCGCTGCAGCTCAACATTGAATCCAGGAGGAATGCGCATGACTTCTTTTGAAGCAAGCAGATAATGTTCGCCATGCTCAAGATGCAGCGGACGATGGTCACGCTGGACTAAAGGTTCAAAAAAATCTTCAGCAGCATAAGTGCCGACTTTATCTGGATGAAGATCAATCGGCATAGGGTTCTGGCGAACACGTAATCCAACAATGCCTGAAGTATGTTTTCCTTGGCCATCGAGATGAATTTGCAATCCATCCTGAAAAAATAGTTGGACAGGAGTTAACGTCCCATCCGCGTCACGAGTATAGAGTAAAGGCTGTTCTGCGGAAAGCGCGAGAATTTCCGCAGTAGTCAGTCGTGCGTCAACACCATGGAAGAAACGTACTTGATTAAACGCGGTTCCAGGATGGGCGATCAGGTTGATCGGTCCAGGCTGTACAAGCAACCAGCTTTGTAAAGGGGTATCTGGCCGATACACACTATTTGCCTCATCGATGCACGGATTATAATCGACAAAGAGCCTATTCTTAGGAAATAATCGTCCCATCGTGCTTTTTGGCGAGGATTTTATCCATTCATTTTTTTTAAAGGTAATGCGTTCTTCCAGAGGCAATAAATAAGTGAATCCACGTTTCATCTCAAACCCACCTGCCAAAGAAACTTTTTGCCGTCTTCTTCTGGGCAATTCTAGCAGACGTGCGTAAACTGTTTTTTCTGCTTCTGGTCCAAACACAACACCGTCAAGAACAAACGCTTCATCACCGCAAACAAGATCCATCGATGCAGGTTGAATCCGTGCTTCTAACGAGCGGTCGCGAAATTGTCCAGCATGGTCTCCATTAGAAAAGAAAGAAAGATCAGTTGCAGAAGTAGTAATGAAACCTTCAACAATTCGTCGCCGAAGACTCTGGCTCCCAAGAACATATCCTCTTTTCATTCTTCTTTTTTAAAAAGTCCTCTTTAAATATTTTCATATACTCCAATACACCTGATTGTAGATATCTTTTTATACCTCTAAAAAACAAAGTTGCTAATGAAAAAGAAGGTTCTTCTTAGTATTCTTGTAAGTATTCTGTTCGTAATTCTTCTTTTTACAGTCATCATTCCAAATGATCATACTCTTATAAATGCAGTCGTTTCGCATCGTATTCCCCAGTTCAACTGGTTTTTTCATACGCTTAGTTATATTGGTGACTTTCATATTGTTTTCATCTTATTGGCGGTCTTCTTTCTCATAACAAAACAAAAAAAGAATATTCCACTGCTGGCAATCCAATTGGTTGTCTCTGGGATTATCGCGTATCTTCTAAAAATAGTTGTCGCTCGTCCGCGTCCAGATGTTCTTGTTTTAGGCAACCACCCTATAACGCCGTCATTTCCAAGCGGCCATGCGACAGCAGTATTTACAGTTCTCCCATTGATCTGGAAGCTCTATCCAAAATTCAAGTGGGTTTGGTTAGTAATTGCGATGCTTGTAGGTTATTCTCGTATGTATCTAGGCGTGCATTATGGAAGTGATGTTTTGGCAGGAATGTTCTTGGGGTTGACAATAGGTTTACTCCTTTTAAAACTAGAGCAAAGCACAAGATGGATTGAAAAACATCTTCCAAGACGGTTAAAATAATTAAAAAATGATAGAACTAAGCTCGAAGAACTTCTAAAATCTTTTAAAAACTGCCTAAATCAAGCTCAAAAGGTTTATAAATAAGTACTAACTAAGCAATGACAACAATTCGGGGGTAAACGCATGAGAAAAGGCCTAATCGCACTTATAATTATATTCAGTCTTCTTGCGACAAGCATTTTTGCTGCTGCGCAGGTTAAATTCGTTTCTGTAACTGTCAATCCAACGTCTGGAAAGCCGGGGGATACAGTGCAAGTTTCTTTAATAGTCAATAACACAGATACAGATCCAAGTGGAAGCACAATTCCAAGTATTGTTTTAGCAAGCACGCAGTTAAATGGTCCAAATAACGCTGTTATTTCAGCTCCAGCAAGTTTGCCAACATTTGCGAATGTAATTAATGGAACCCCTCAATCAGGTTCATTTTCAGTAAAACTTCCTTCAGTCGCTCCTGGTGTGTATACAGGGACGCTAACTGCGACAGACAGTTCAAATCCTTTGAATAAAGACATAAAATCATATGTTGTAACAGTCAACAGCACTCCAAGTGTTGCGTTTGTGACAAGTTCAGTGCTTTTTGTAGGCAGGGAAAGTGATACTCTAAAACAGACAGTGACTGTTCAAAACACAGGAAACATCCCGCTGACAGATTTAGTAGTTAATACTACGTTAGGTGATCTGAACGACGACCAGGGAAGAAAAGTTGTTCTCTCTACAAATCCGCAAAAAGCGACAATCGCTCCAGGCAGCAAGCAGGATTTCGAAGTGAGTGCGGCAATCGCTCCAGGCCATGATCTGTTGAAAGCGACAGGAAATATGTATACAACAAGTGTGGAAATCGCGAAAGATCAATCCCCAACAATTCCAATTGAAGTCAATGTTGTTCCATTGACATGTTCTTCTGGAAATCAAGGGAAAATTCATATTGATGTCATTACTCCAGATAATGGGGACGAATACGAAGCAGGCGCGAAAATTCCAGTTGAAGTCGATGTCGATAATCGTGGTTCATCTCGGGCGCGTTTCCAAGTGGAAGCCTCTCTTTATAACATAGACAGAAGCAGAAAACTGGATCGTGTTCTGTCTGACAGCAAAAGCCTTGACGCGAGCGACAGCGCGAGATTTACTGCGGAATTACAATTGCCAGTTGATGCGCGTGACAGTGATAGTTATGTTGTTTACATTAAAGCGTTTGAACGAGGCTCAGAAAGTACAAACTGCCAATTCGTCAGCAAGGATATTCAAGTAAAAGAAATCAAGGATCGTATTGTAATTAACAGTTTGGACATTTCTCCTTTGACGCCATCATGTGGGGATACAGTCTACGGAACAATGCGTGTGACAAATACAGGGACAAATACCCAGCGCCCGACATTGTCATTGAGATCAGAGATCATTGTCCAGCAAACATCACAAAGTTTTGTCTTGCAGGGGGTGGATGGGACAGATAATACAGGCATCTGGCAGTTCTCATTTAAGGTTCCAGATAAAACCCCTCAAGGCCAGTATACCTTGGTTGGGTCTGTGAATTATGCTGGATTGTCAACCTCCGCTCAGCAGACTTATCAAGTTGTAAACTGCAATATCCAGCCAGTTCCACCTGTTCCTGGAAGCGGTTCAACAACAGTAACGCCAAATACAGGCCAAAATAATGCAACCACCTCTTCTGCGGCGACAGTCTACGCTAAGAAAAGTGTCTTCGATCAATTAGGAAGCGCTTTGGACAATGTGCCAACATCATTCTGGTTATTCGCGGATATGGTGTTAGTGCTCGCGTTTTTGGTCTTAGCTGTATCGCTGGCAAGACGAAGAAGATAAGTTTTTATCTTCTCTTTTCTTTCTTTTTTATATGGATTTATTAAAGTATACTCAGGAGATAGCGTCTTTGCAGAAAGAAATTCCTTCCAAGCCGGTTTTATCCATGAAAGAGGAGATTATTCCTCAATTAACAAAATTATTGGAGCAGGCAGTAAACAAACGGGTAAATGAGAAGATCGGGATTGCATTTTCTGGCGGCGTGGACAGTACATTCTTGGCGTTGCTTTGTTCTAAACTAAAAAAAGAATTCATTCTGTATAATATTGGGCTGGAGAATTCCCAGGATAGTATTTGGGCGAAGAAAATTGCTTCGTATTATAACTGGCCGTTGCAACAAAAAATTATAACCAAGGAAGGAGCAGAATCCATTGTAAAAAAAGTAATAAAAATTATTCCAAATCCAAATGTAATTCGGGTTGGCGTGGCATGCCCAGAATATGCTGTTCTTGAATTAGCGCGAAAAGATAACATAAAGACAGTGCTTGGCGGTTTAGGTTCTGAAGAGATCTTCGCAGGGTATGAACGCCATAGAAAAGCGTTGGAGAAGAATGAAGTGCATGAGGAAAGCTGGAAAGGGTTATTGGGATTATGGGAACGGGATTTAACGCGGGATATTGCGTTATCTGAACATTTTAACATTGCATTATCTTGTCCGTTTTTAGATAGGGATGTTGTAAAATACAGTATGCAGGTAGTGCCAGAATTAAAAATTTCACCGGCGGAGAAAAAATTGATTTTGCGCGAAACTGCCTTAGCCTATGGGTTGCCGAGAGAATTCGCGTTCAGGCCAAAAAAAGCTGCGCAGTATGGGTCTGGCTTTGATAGTTTTTTAGATAAGTTAACAAAGAAATACAAAGTGAAAACAAAACAGGAATTGCTAGAGAAAATAAATTCATAGAAAGCGACTAAAAAACAGGACACTCGCAGAAACTGCGTTTCCGCACCTTCCGTAAGCCGATGCAGCGACTAAAGTATTACTTTCTCTTTTTTTTATTAATATGTTTTTTCTTTATGTTATTAGACGCAGGAACCCATTCTTTTGTCTCTTTTTGTAATTCCTTGCGATGTCGTGGATTCTCATAATACTGCGCTGCTTCAGTCACTTTTGCGCTGCGTAAAAGAGGTTTGACAAAACGATCCAATCGTTCAGCTCTTCCAATATTCTCAGCTAATTTTGTTTCTCCTTCAGCAGCCCGGATTAACGCGCCTTGTTTCTCCAATTCCAATCCAACATGGACTAATTTCTGCGCCTCAGCGCTTCCTTCCCGCAATGTCTGCACGTAGATAATCGCTCCTTCAAACAAGCGAAACACCAAGTAAAACGGGATAATCGCGATAATCTCCAGCCAATACTTCTTCAAAAATTCTTTAAATGTCGCTGCCCGCCGATACTTGAATAACAAATCAACCACAAACGCAAGAAGAATAATCCCATCCACAAGTTCAATAGTCTGCGCGTAAGTCGCGGCGGTATCCTTGAAAAAGAACTCAATAACAATAATGGCAATTAAGAGCAGAAGAAAATACGGAATGGACTTATCAACGATAACTTCAAGATAATGTAAATATTTTTTATAATCCATCTCTTTTCGTAATCTTTTTAAGCGTAAATGGGTTAATAAAGATTATGGGGTTTAATGAACGCGTCTGGGAAGTCACAAAGCAGATTCCAAAAGGGAAAGTCTCGACTTATAAAGAAATCGCGAAGGCATTGAACTGCAGAGCCTATCGTGCTGTCGGCAATGCGTTAAATAAAAATCCTTTCGCCCCAATCGTTCCTTGCCATCGTGTCGTTTCTTCAAACGGCGGTCTTGGCGGTTTCGCGTATGGGGTAAAAGCGAAAATAAAGATATTGAAAACAGAAGGCATTGAAATAAAGGAAGATAAAATTGTGGAATTTGAAAAAAGGCTGTTTAAATTGAAAACCTTTCAAGAAATTAAGCGATAACCTTATTAAGTTTAATTCGTCATAGAGGTTATGTCTAATACAAGAACAACAAATTACGATTGGTATATTGAGAATAATTTTAATGAGTATGCCAGTGAGTGGATTGCAATTATCAACAAAAGAGTAGTTGGTCATGAAAAAAACATTAAGACCTTAATCAAATTTGTTCAAGACAAATATCACGGAAAAAAGCCAGCAATAACAAAAGTAGAAGGGATGCATAAAATTCTGTAAAATGTTAACCTATAAATTCGCGAGAGAAGAGATAGGGAAAGGAAGATACACTTATCGCCCCAAAGCATTAATTGAGATTGAAGGAAATCAGTTCTTTCCCATTGTTGACAGTGGTTGCGATACAACTGTAATATCAGAAGGATTTGCTGACGCATTCGGAATTAAAAAAGGGGAGAAGACTGAATTGAAAGCGTTTCGAGAAGGTTTTGAAGTATATCAAGGAAAGTTTAATATTCGCTTTTTAGGGAAAGAGCAAAGATTAGATGAAGTGCTAACAGATATTCCTTGTTTAATTGTACCAAAAGAGAAGGAGTATGATGAAGACGCTGATCTTGTATTGGGTATAGCAGGGATTTTTGATAAATCTAAGATAAGTTTTAATTTAAACAAAGGCAAGTTCACAATGCAGCGGATTCTCAATTAAAAAAGTTTATGATACATATATGCGAGAGATTGGCTGGACTTTGAAAAGAAAGAAGATTTAAATAGTTCTATTCAGAAAGAAAATGGACAATACTCATAAAGGTTTAATCATATTACTAAAATAATCTCAATCTTATTAAGTTCTTGTACGACCAAGAATAAAGCGAATCAAGCGCAAGAAATTACAAAGCAGATATTTGCACAGACAAACGTAGCTTCAAAACAATCGATAGAAATGGTTTTAGATGCAACTGACCTTTCAGCAGGGTATTCAATCAAAGAAAAATCTCCAAGACTAAAATCAGATGCGAGTAACGATGCGCTTAGTTTAGGCTGGCAAGAAGGATATTATATTCGATTTGCTCACATCAATACACAACAGTTAGATAGTTCTATTATTGAACAATACATCTCAAAATACCCCACAGAGAATATAACAATGTCTTTAGATCTTCCAAAACAATCCGATGAGAATAATACCTACGAAGAACTACCGAGTCCAAATATTGAAAAAAAAGTAGAGCATGGCGAATAACAGCTCAAAACAGATTTGGAATCTCAGAAAAGTATTATAGCATTGAATTCATTAAGATGGATATCCTCGAAACGATTGATATGAGTGGAACGACAACAGATTATGAACTGCTAAAACAAATCGCTAGCAAAGCAGAAGCGAAGATAAATTAAGAAATAAATTGTTGATCTACAATATTGGTAATAAAAAATGAAAAATTGAAAGATGTTGATTTGGGTATCCTAAAAGAAGAAATGAAGGAATGCCTAAATAAAGTAGTTACTCGTGTGATTGATAATAAGCATATTAATCATCTACTTAGTCCTCTAATTGATGAATTCGATAAGGAGATTAATAACGTGTTTGAGAAAACAGAAGATAAATCAAAATGAAATGTAAGAGTAAAACAAAAAATGGGTCTCCTTGTAATCGAGAAACTCTTGAAATTTCAGGATATTGTTATAGCCATATTCATGGCATATTTAATAAATTCACTTATTTTTTAGCAGAGTTACTTGGTACTAAAAGAAAGTTTATTGTATAGTTGTTTATTTTTTCTCTTATTCTCTTCTTTATAGAATTGTATGGGACTTACAAATATAATGAGATTCTAGATAACTTAAACCCAATGTCGAAGTTGAGATTTCTCCTTATCTTTCTGAAGCATCGTTTGGAGAATACATACCATTAATCGTAACGAATTCAGGAGATCTTACTCTCGAAGACATTCATATTGGTGTAAAATCCTGCGTTATGGATAATTATGAATTATACTCACTTGGATTGTTGCCAGCACATTCCGAGAGGTTTTTACCCTTCGCTAATAATAAAACAATTACAGAATGTAAACGAGGAAATTGTTATCCATTTGCAGGCAATAAGAGAAGTATTTCATCATATATTGTTCCTTTTGGGAAAGTTTATTCCGAAGAAACCTATACGAGTACCTCAATTGGGTGCATGAAGTGTTTATCCGATGTGATCATATTCGCCAACTATTCATTTAACGGAAAAAGTGAGTCATTCAAAAAAGAAACCCACCCTTATTTTGATTTTCCGAGTGAGTTGACATTAACTATTAGTAAACCCTAATCTGCTGTTTTCTGGAGGGGGACGGGTTGAATTTTTTCTTCACATTGCAGGCAGAACAAAGATGAGGTATAATCTCCGAATAGAGGGCTACTAAGAATGCCAAGATCATTAACATTTTACACTTATACAAAGAAGCAGAGAGCGTGGGGCAGGACTCGAACCTGCGATCTTTTGCTTACTTCTAAATCTCTGCAGGCAAAGGCCTTGGCCGCTCGGCTACCCACGCATAGGGAGAAGGACAAGAACTGGATTTATATGGTTTTCTCTTAACAATGTCTTTTAAAGAATTTATCGTCGTCGCTCTGCGACTTGCTCTTTAAACGCGACGCAATCAGAACTGGAAAACCCGCAAAATCCGCAGACATCATCTAAGCTTTGGAATGATTGAACAGGAGCATTGTCATTTGTTTCTATATCCTTTGGCTGGCCGGCAATCTGTCCAAGATCGATAATCTTTGGCTGGGGGGCAATCGTAGGAATAACTGTTGCTGGGGCAGACTGAACTTGGATAACATGTCCAGTACGTGGAGTCATTTCTTTAGAGATAGAACGTTTAACAGGCGCTGCAGCTGGCACACTGGAAGGCTGAACATCATCTGCATTTTTAACGTCTAATTGCAATGTGTTTCCTGAAGAAGAAACAGCCATAGGCTGCGTATCAACATGGACAGGCAGAATAGTCACTTGGCTGATCGCAGTGACTGCTAAACTTAAAACCACAAACGCAAGAAGAATCGAAATTATCTTTCTTTTTTGCATAATCTATTTTCATAGTTTAGGGCTATAAATACTTTGTGGTGGGGAAGAATATTCTTTTAAACTTTTTTATCTCTTTATCAGTATGGATTTCAAAGAAGATCAAGCAATGGTTAAGCGTTTGCGTGTGAGTATGAATTTTTTCGCTCTAAGCGGAATTTCTATAGAAGCTGTCGTTGAAGATGTAGCAATGGAGTTGGTAATGGCATATGGCGGGCTTCCCCGTACAGAAACAATGATAAGAAGGACGATAGATCAATTAAATAGAACTGCTATTAGAGGTCCTTATCCCACATTTGATGAAATGAGAAAAGCTGCGGGTCATACATTCACGCTGGCTGTAGGTATTATAGAATCTGTGTGGGGCTTTCCCCACAGCTCTGCTGTGGAAGCATAAGCCATATAGTCTAGGAGTTCTTTGTTTTGGCTTATGCAGTATGCGTGTCATAAGGTGTACATGATTAAGTATCATCTCATTTTTGTGGTGAAG
>JACRKJ010000030.1 GCA_016219825.1 Candidatus Woesearchaeota archaeon
ATCAAAAAATGTCAAGAGCCAGAGCATGGTTGTTGTCGAGCAATCACCCTCTTTTTATCCCTTTCCCTTACAAAATAAAAGAAAAATAAGGGTTCAGCTGCATTCACTATGGCCACAATCAAAACAGGTTGGGCCTGAACAGCCGCCGACAACCTCCACATTCGCGGAAAAACATTTTGGACAGTAGATTGACTGCAGCTTAATCACCGTTTCCGCCTCTGTTTTTTTGACTTGGGTCGCCAAGAGCATCTGCTGCCCTGTCTCCAGGATCGCCTGCCCGTCAATTTGATTTAATTTATTTGTCTTCAAGAGATGGTCGCGAATCGCTTTCGCCAGCCCATGCGGCACTGAATCCACTCTTTTTGGGCCAACACCATAGGGACGATCCCCTTTAATTGAATTCAGATGCTTGACTAATCTTCTTGGATCGCCGCCCAATTCCAAATATTTTGAAATGAGTATTCCCAACGCTGTGGTCATGCCGCTGATTTCTGTTCCTGTTGGCGAGATATTCGCGAAGACGCGTTTCGGCCCCTCCTCATCATAATTAATATGAATGTGCAATGAACCCTGGCCTGTCTGAATTTCGTAATAGGAGGATAATTCACCGACAGCTGGGCCTTTTTTCCGCTCAACGACCCTTACTTTTGGCTCTTCGAGTTTTTTTTTCTCCGATAGGTTCAGGACCTGCAGATCTTTGCTCCCATCACGGTAAATCGTAATGCCTTTCACGCCATACTCATAGCCGAGCATATAGACTTCTTTCACATCCTCTACAGTCGCCTCATTCCGCAGATTAACTGTTTTAGAGACAGCGTTATTTGTATGCTTCTGGAAGGCAACCTGCATCCGGACATGGTCTAACGGGCTTAAATCATGCGCAGTTAAGAACGCGTTTTGGATTGATTCTGGAATTTCCTTAACGCCTTTGACCGCTTTATGATTCTTCTCAATTTTCTGCCAGAGCTCCTCTTCTTTCATCCCAAAGAAATGATGCTGCTCCGCAACCTCTTTAAAAATTGGATTGACTTCGAAGAAGGTATCTCTCTCCGCAGGTTTTTCTCCTTTCTTCAACGCGTCAATGCCCTGCGCGTTATACCGTACATACGCAATCGCGAAGAAGGGTTCAATGCCTGCGCCCTGCAATCCCGCAGTAATGCCAATTGTTCCTGTTGGGGCAATCGTTGTCCTCGCGCAATGCCTTGGAGCGCATTCTTTTCCCCTGAAATAAACAGATTTTGGATCAAAGATGCTTCCTTTCCAATTTGGAAAAATACCGCGCTCCACCGCTAAGTTTTCTGAGGCTTCCAGCGCAGCGTCATTAATATATTTCATGACCTGCTCCCCTTTTCCCACAGCGTCATTGCCATTATATGGAATTTTCAACAACGCCAATGTTTCCGCCCAACCCATCACCCCCAATCCAATTCTTCGATTTCCTTTCGCCATCTCCTCAATTTCCGGCAAGGGATAATTATTCACATCAATCACATTATCCAAGAAATGAATCGCTGTATGGACACAGGTATGCAGCGCTTCCCAGTCCATGTCTGTATTTGACGCGTTGACAAACCTGCTGAGGTTAATACTTCCCAAGTTGCACGGCTCATATGGCAAAAGTGGCTGTTCGCCACATGGATTTGTAGATTCAATCTGGCCAATATTCGGCGTTGGATTGGAATCTGAATTATTAATCCTGTCCATAACAACATATCCTGGATCTCCTGTTTCCCACGCGCCTTTGACCATTAAATCAAACACATCTTTCGCCCGCAGTTTTGTATGCGACTCTTTGGTTTTTGGGTTTATTGTCCAATATTCTTCATCATTTTTTACTTTCTGCATGAATTGCTCGTCAATCGCCACGGAAATGTTAAAATTCTCCAGGAATCCTTTTTGTTTTTTGCAATTGATAAATTCCAGAATATTTGGATGGTAGACGCTTAAGATCCCCATATTCGCGCCGCGACGGGTTCCGCCTTGTTTAATCTGATTTGTGACTTCATCAATCATTTTTAATGGAGACAAAGGGCCAGACGCGATTCCTTTTGTGGAACTTACCGCTTCTCCCTGCGGACGAATTCTGGACGCTGAAAAACCTGTGCCGCCGCCGCTTTTATGGATAATCGCTGTATCGCTAATCGTTTTCATCCATCCTTCAATCGAATCTTCAATGGGAAGCACATAACACGCGCTTAATTGCTGCAACGCTCTTCCCGCGTTCATTAAAGTGGGAGAATTTGGTAGAAATTGGAAGCTGGAAAGCATAGTGTAAAACTCTTCCCGCGTTTTTTCAAACTGGAGAGACGCTTCTTTGTGATGCTCTGCCAATGATTGTAAATTCACTAAGTATTTCTTAAAATTTTTTGACCGCCCCTCTAAACTGTCCAGCTTATAATGCAACAATTGCATCTTGACTGGTTCTGCTGCGCCTTCTTTTTCTACTATTTTGTAATTTATTCCGTTAAAGATTTCTTTTTCAGAAACACTTTTGTGATGGAGAACGTCCGCCAACGCGATATTACTCACTACTAGATCAAGCCATGCTTCCACTGTTGGGCTGTCTTTTAAATATTTGTCCTTGATCACCTTGCGCTGATTCTCTGTTAATGTGATACTTTCTCTTTTTCTTTGCATTCCTACCATCCCTTATTCACCCCTCCGTTTGTTGTATTTTGCATATTCTGATCAAGATCAGGAAGAGCGCACTCTTTCAAATGCACTCTTCCTGTGTTTAGTAAGGTGGGAGAATTAGAATTAAAAATAGAAAATGGCGAACGTTTCCTCTTGTTGCGTTTTTTTGGTTTGATAAGCATCACCTTATAATGTTTGAATTTCTTTTTTAAAATCTTTGACGTCTGTAAACTCCCTGTAGACAGAAGCGAACCGAATATACGCGATTTTGTCCATCTTTTTTAGGTGTTTCATGACTTCTTCACCGACGACTTTGCTTTGGATTTCGGTTGACCTCATCGCCCTTAACTTCGCAGCGATTTTTTCAACCACATGATCAATTGCTTCATAGCTTACAGGCCGCTTCTCACACGCACGGATAACGCCCTTCTTTAATTTTTCCTTGCTGAAGAGCTCCCTTCTCGCATCTTTTTTTATGATGTAAAGAGGAACTTCCTCCACACGCTCATGTGTTGTAAAACGCTTTTCGCAGTTAAGGCATTCCCTTCTTCTTCTAGTTGAATCGTCGTTCTCTCTTGAGTCAACGACCTTTGTTCCCTCATGACTGCAAAACGGGCATTTCACTTGTATACCCCGACCCCTTCCAACCACAACCTATTGTGGTTGACATGACAACCTATAACAATAGATTGTAGTGGAGAAACTCGTTTATATATTTATCTATCATTTTGGATATATATTTATTTTGAATAGCTTTTTTGCTTAAAAGTTTTGAGAAAACTACAGAAAGTCATCTAATTGTCTTGCATAGTGTGGACAGTGCAATCTTTGAATTGCTCTCGCTCTGATCTGCCGTATTCTTTCCCTGCTTACCTGCTTTCCATTGATAGACACAGTATGTGCAATTTCCTCAAGCGCGTATTCTTTCCCGTTCTCATTTTTTATTTCCGGCGCACTAATCCCAAAAGATAACTTTAACACTATTCTTTCAGGTTTGCTTAATGTGGATAATATTTTTTCTATTCTTTCAGTTAATTCAGCCTTGTCCGCTTGTTCTTCAGGAGACGGATCTTGACTAGGGAGATCCTCAGTTTCAGATGGATATTTTGCTGACGGAGAGTTCTTTTCCCCATTTTTGTCACTATGTCTCTGATTAAAATTTCCCCTCAACGCAAAATAAATATGAAACGCCTCTTCTGTTGAACATCTTCTTCCAGCAGCCCCCATCCTTAACTTAATGATATTGATCGCTTCCCCTTTTGTTTCTGAGTTCAGCGCGTTTCTTAATTTCGCAATAGAGATAGGAAGACGAATTATCCCCTTATTTTCCATTCCCGCCTTATACATTCGGGAAACAACTGTGTACGTTAAAAATGTAGATACACTCCCTTTCGTTGGATTATAATTTTGAAACGTTTCTACAACCGCAATAACCCCCTCTTGCACGAGATCATCAATAGGGTAGTTTGTTCCCCTTAAACTCACCTTTACACGGCTATTCACAGGATGGCTCCTGCCATTTACTAAATCCATCGCAATTTTCTGAATATATGGAGCTGTTCTCGCTAGAATCTTATTCACAATTCTTTTTTGTTCTGGAGATCTTCTTTCTACTGTTGTTCCATAACCCGCTTGCACGAGAGCATGATATTCTCTTCCCAACGCATTTATCTTATCCCAGCCAGAAGGTTTGTAAAGATTTATATGTATCATCTTTTTTCATTTATGAGAAGATATTTAAAACTACTTTATAGATAATAATATTCTCCCTTCGCCCTTTGTTCCCTATCTAATTGAGAACCTGGCTTGTTAATTCTTGGACGCAAACTTTCCCTGTCCCTCCTATAGGTAATATCCAAGTTTTTGAGGACGCGATTCATTCCTTCCAGTTTTGTAAACGGGCCAAAGACCGCTCCCTGTATTCCTGGTTTTCCTTCAAACACCAACATAGAATCTGATAAAAAATCAAGGAATTGAATGTCGTGATCAACAATAATCGCCGCGATTTCTTTTTTGCTGACAAATTCCCGAATAACCTCCGCCACGTGCAGCCTGTCCTCGACATCAATATACGCGGACGGCTCATCCATGATTAAGACTTGGCATTCTTTTGATAACGCGGCAGCGATGTGCAACTTCTGCAATTCCCCCCCTGATAATTGTTTTATTTCGTTATGCAAAATACCCTGAATGTTTAATTTTTCTAAAATATTTGTTTTATACCAGCCAGAATCCCAACTAGAGCTAGCATGTTTTCTTAAATACTGCTCAACAGTCCCTTCCATATTATTTTCCAAATACTGTGGCTTGTAGCTTACTTTTTCCAATTTGAATGAAGTGTTTTCCTCTGTTATCTCTCCAATGAGCATTTTTAAAAACGTTGTCTTTCCCAAGCCATTCGCGCCCATAATTGTGTAGACTTCGCCCGCGTGCAGCGTGCAATCTACGGTTGTTGCACTAAATGTTCCTAACGTTTTCTTTAAACTTGGAATCGTGACAAGCGGATATTTTTTCGCACCCATATCTACCTGCGCTTCTGTAAATTTAATTGGATAGGATCGAAAACGCATATTCTCATCTGGCAAAAAACCATCTAAATATTCGTTAATGCCCCTTCGTACAGACTTGCTTTGGGAAAACACACCATAACAGGCTGGCAGGCCATAGACAACTTGAATCTCATCGCAGACATAATCCAATGTCGCTAAGTCGTGCTCTACTATAATTACCGCTTTATTTTTGGCGTATTCCCTTATTAATTTCGCGACCTTAATCCTGAAGGTTATATCTAAAAATGTGGAAGGCTCATCGAAGAATGCAACTTCGCACTTTTTCAACAATGTTGCAGCGATCGCCAACCTTTGCAATTCCCCCCCTGATAATTCTTGGATCTGCCGCTCCAATAACGTTTCTAATTCTAGTTCGTTGATGATATGACTGACTTTAGTTTGGTCATACTGCGCTAGAACAAGTTTTACTGTTTTTCCTTTGTACAAGTTATTTAAGAATTCCACTCGTTGCGGCTTATATGCTAATTTAATTTCGTTCTTGAATAATTTTTTGAAGTATCCCCCTAACCATGTGGTGGAATAACGTTGAATAATCTCTTCGTTCGCTGGAGGATTTTGATATTTTCCTAAATTTGGCTTGAATAGATTCGCTAATATCTGCAAGGCTGTTGATTTCCCTATCCCATTTCTTCCGATAATGCCCACAACAGTATTTTGTTTCGCTATAGGCAGAGCGTATAAACGAAACGCATTACTTCCAAATTTATGAATTGGATCTTCCTTTAATTCTGTCGGCACCTTCGCGATATGGATCGCCCCAAACGGACATTTCTTCGAGCTTATCTTGTGCATTTCTGTGACTAACTCTTCCGCAATCTCCGCTTTTTCTGTTTTCTCGCTTAAATGAAAGCCGACTAACTTTCCTGATTTATTCAAAGGATCGTATTTCATGCATTCATGCGAACACTTGTTCGGATGGCATCTACTGTTTTCAACAATCGCGATAAATTCCTTCATCTGCTTTTTGAGAATGAGAATGTTTATAATACTTGCCTAGAAAAGTTTACTTTCTATTTTCTGTAGATGGAGATGGATACTGCATCACGACTCATCCTTTTGTCCTTACTGCGATACTTCCGATTCCTTCTTCTGGAATCAATGAAAGATAGTCCCTTTCTAGAATTTCAGCGTGGAATACTGGCGCTTCATTTGCTTCACGTTTTTTACCGAGCAACCCTTCAAGCGATTCCCCATATCCGCCAGCAGCGACAAACCGATCAGCGCTTACAGTTCTAAATCCCCTTCTCGCGTATTCCGCTTCCCATCGCTTCCAATCATTAAAAAACGCATCAAAATCAATGCATTTTCCCATGTAGATATAACTTAACACATCACCAATCGTTTTTCCAGCATTTACATATTGGCTCTGGACAATTTTGTCCGGCAATACTCCACGTAAAAAGTAAAGATTATTCTCCTTTTGTTTTTTTCCCTTTAAGAAGATTTCTTTTCTCGCGCCACTAGTATTGAAGAAGAATAATCTTTAAAAATACAGAACAAATGAGAAACTAAAAATGGTGAATGGCATTCTTGATGTTGATCAATTTCGCGGCAAACTCATTGTTGAAACAGGGTGCATGAAGGGCGGCAAGACTGAAGCTTTAATCGCCCACGCGCAACGGGTAAGCAGGCACAGCAAATACAGCTTAACAGTCTTCACAAGCTCTCAAAATACGCGCGATGGCTTTGAGCAGATCGCGTCAGCGAGCAAAACGACTTTTCCAGCTCTGCCAGCAGACAGCCATAATCTTGATGAGATTTTAGAAACAATCCATAAGCGGGACAAAGAACGATTTCAAGATGTTATTATTCTTGATGAGGGAAATTTTTATGACCACAGGATCATTCCATTTACAAGAACATTACGCCGCGAAGCAAGAGTCGTTATTGTCGGCGGAGTGGATTTAAATTTCCGCGGCGAGCCATTCGGCCCAATGGCGTTTCTGAAAATGGAGGCTGACCAATTGAATGTTCATTACGCGTATTGCCAAATTGTCCATCAAGGGGAGCGCTGCTCAAAACCAGCCCGTTATACAACGCGTCTTTTAAAACGCACAAATCCGCATGACCAGCACCTTGTTGATTTTGCCCGTGATGATGACATTATCCGCGGCCAGTACCATTTTGCCCCGTATTACCATCCAACGATCCTTCCTGAAGAGCCTCAAAAAAAAGCAGAACTTCCAAAGAGAGTATACACCATCGCCTGCCCAGACTGTTTTAAGATTCCTGGAAAAGAAGAAACCCAGGAAGTGTATGACGCGCTTAAGACTGGGATGAATGATGAACAACTCGCCAGCGAATTCCGCCATATTGGAAACCTCAACCTGATTATTGATTTTTTAGTGGGGGAAAAACGCATTCAACGGCAAGGAAGCAGACTTCTCCCCCTTCCCTATCAATTTGATATGCATTCCGGCATGTATGTCCCTATTTAATTATCGTTTTGGATATATTGTTGAAGCGCATTCTGCTGGAGGAATTTTTATACTATTTATTGTTGAACGGCAGCTTGTCGCTTTCTGCCATTTTTTTGGAAAATTATCAGCGAGCCATGCAAACCTGTTCTGGGCATACTGCTCCAGCACGCTGTCTTTTGGATAAACAACCAAAAATGTCACCTTAAAATCTTTCTGCGATGCTTCTGATGTGATTGTCCGCTGCTTCCCAGCAAAACGGATAATGTCGTTAATATTAATCTTTTTTGCCGCACCATGGATGGTTTTTTTGCACGGGTCATTTCGTAATTCTGGTGATTCAATAAACAAGAAATTTTGCGTAACCTCTTTTGGATCTGCCAACCCCATCAAATATAATGTAAATGGGCTGAAACTATAGACGTGATCAGCAATGTTGCATGGATCATTTGGAAGGCTAAAAGAACCATCACTATTGTCTTTCCATGGCCTTGCGCCCCGCATCCCATCATACTCCCATAAGGACTGCAATCCCCTTGACCAATGATATGTGTCTACAGAATCAATTCCTGATAATTCCTGAATACCCACAGCCCAATTATGCGTTATCTCCTCCAACAAGGGCCTATAGCCATATTCTTCTGGATAGGTTTGGAACAACCCAAAATTTGAAATAATATACACAACACCCTGCAGTTTTCCTTTCTCACTTGAGCCGAATATTTTTGGATCTACTTTTTCATTATCAATACGGCCAAGCCCTTTCGCTGGATTCTCCCGCACCCTTGTGAATAATGAGGTATGGGGAATTTTGATATTTGGATAATCCGCGTTGAAGATAATTAAGAAATCATTATTATCTGGGTGATTGACTAGAAACCTGTTGCTAATTGTCGATAAACGCACTGCGCCATCCACGACCAAGGTAGTATCATAATCCTGCACAAAATAGACTGGAATTTTCGCTGGGATGAACTGCGTTACTTTTAATGGCGGGAGTATACACGCGCCGTCTTTGCAGCCTGATTCACATTGATAGTTTTGTGAACCAATCTCTCCTTCTTTTGTGCAATATTTTTCCACCAATGTGGTATTATCTTCGCAGTATTCTGGCTCTATTCTTGGATGCAGGGAAAAATCCTGCTTGGGGTAGAATAATAGCTCTCCTTTCTTAAAATAATTTATCCCGCCACCAATGTCAATACATGTTCCCTTCTCTGACTTAATAAATGGCTGGCATGCCCCGTCTTTACAGCCCCCTTCGCAAAAATGGCGCTCCGTGTTTTTTTCTGGATCTGATGGGCTATTGCACTTTTTTTCAAATAAGGTGTAATCATCAATGCAAAAATCCTGCTCCGCCAACAGTTTTGGATTATTCTCATATTGGATTTCTCCTTTATGGTAATATTGGGCTTCCCCATCTAATGGATCAGTTTCCTTGCAAAAACTCGCGATGCACTGGCCTGGGCTTCCCCTGCAAAACCATTCATTGGCTGGAGAATCTTCCATAAACTTTGTACAGTCCCGCACTCTTCCGCAGAACGCTGGCTCGCATTTTTTTGTGTCCGCGCTGCATAAATGGGTTGTTCCATTCTGCAGGGTGTATGATTTACAGTCTTCATTTGAACTGCAGGACATATAATTTAAAAGAATAGATTTCACATGGTCTGTCGGACCTTTTTGCGTGAATGAGTATTTAAAAATGGAATCTCCACTCAGCCATTTATTCCAGTCTTCCGCAAATAAAGGAGAGGCTGTGACAAGTGAGATATTTAATATAAGCACTAGAACGATTATTACACCCTTTTTCATTCATTTCTTTTTATATCCTGGATATTTAAACGTTTTTACCTGCTTGTTCGATATTTTCAGGTTTGATCGGAGGATTTTCAACTTTTTCCCAGCAACACATTTATATAGAAGATCTACATGTATCTACATGGAAGAGATTTACTTCACAGACAAACCAATTATTATTATGGTTCATGCTATTCGCCGTGCAAGGCAAAGAAATATTGCGTTTCCAGACCATGTTTACCGCGTTTTACATAGTGGAAGAGTAGAACGCTTCGGCAAACAAGGCATTAAATTTATTAGTAAAACAAAAAATGGATCAGTTATTTGTATTGGTGAAGATGTTGGAGAGATGATTATTATCAAAACGATTGAACGAGGAAATTAACGATGAAATGCCCGCATTGCAAACAAGGAATATTAGAAAAATATACTGGCGTCATGGAAGAAGATGGTATATCCTATGAAGCACTACGCTGCTCTCAATGTGGTGAAGAAATCATGACTATGCCTCAATTGAAAGAACTCGCAAAAAAATACAGGAAATTACGAAAAGCGAAAGAAGTCACCTTCGCACAATGGGGAAATAGTTTAGCTGTACGGATTCCAAATGATGTTGTGCAGGAATATAAACTTGCTTCTGGAAAACGCGCAGTTCTTACTAAAGACAAGCAGGGCATTCGGATTATTCCTGAATAATCTTTAAATATACTGAGAGATATTGATTTTCTATGAAATGCGAATTATGCAAAGAAAAAATTGAAGAGACATTTTTAGAGAAGATTTCTGGAACATATATTCGTGATGGGAAGCATTTGAAGACTATCTGCAATAAATGCCAGAAACGAGAAAGTAAAACTAAATAATAATTTTTTAATAAACCGCGCTCTCGCAGAAACTGCGTTTCCGCACCTTCCTTTTTTTAAGCTTTCTATTAAACCTGAAAGTCTTCCAATTTTATGGCCGAAAAGCATATAAATAAGTAACCCATTGGTATTACCATGAAAACAATAACGATTAAGATGCATGAAAAAGAAGCAAAACAGCTAGATTTATTTGTAAAAAGACATAACTACAACTCCAAATCAGAGTTTATTCGGAATATATTAATGGATAAGATGGAAACAAATTTTACTGAAGAGAGTTTACTTGCGATTAACAAAAGCATTCTTGAAATAAAAGAAGGAAAAACAATTTCTTTGGAAGAGCTAGAAAAAGAGTATGGCCTATAATGTTGAGTTCTCACAGAACGCAAAGAAAGAGCTAGATAATTTAGAAAGAGTAATTGCGATTCGTATCTTAAAGAAAGTACGAGAAATAAAAAATACCCCATTTCATTATATCAAAAGACTTGTTGGAAGTGAATTGTATAGTTTGCGTGTCGGCGATTATAGAATTTTAATGACTATTATACACACTACGATCTTTATTGTCAGAATCGGGCATAGAAGCGATGTCTATGAATAGGTTTTATACTTTTATCCACACATAACTTTGATAGAAGGTAAATACAATAATTCCTGCTAGGAATATATGGAAGAGGATATTTTGCAATTTTGTTCTTTCTTTTTGCCTGAATTTAATACTTGTCGCTTCTATCTCAATTAAGACGAAGAAGACAATAAAACTATTCACTACGATGGAAAATGATGAAAGTAATTGCAGTTTTGGCGCCATGATGAAAATATGAAACATGATTAAGACGAAGACAATGTAGATTGTTCTGTGAAACCATTTCCATTTCTTATAACCCATTCCTTTCTCTATTTTGGTGATGGATGTTAACGCTAAGAGAGATAAAATGACTAACGCTATCGCCGCAAGAATAATCGCTAACGGTCTTTGGCCAGGCAAACTTAAGATGGTTGTAAGTGAGACGTTGTAGGCAATTAAATTTCTTAAACCATGGAAAAAGGCAAACATGAACGCGCTTACGCCTATTGCTTTTCGTGCGTAGACTAATAATGGATTTAAGATGAAGCCAGCGAAGTAGACTTGCAGCAGTCCTGGGATTAAAGTAATGAAGAGTAAAACGACTGCTACTACCCCATATGTATTTATCGTGTCTTTTGTTGGATCTCTGCCTGTTGCTGCATAAAAGAAATAAATGCCGATAACCGATAGGATTGTTAAGATATAGATTATTTTTCTGCTATGAGTGTGGAGGAATTGGATGCTTTTTGGAGTTGGTTTTGCTTCTTGGGTTTGTTTGTAGGCTTTGAATTTCTTTGAGGTGATGTTGAGAATGAGTATGAGAATAATTGCTAGGAAGATTGGGAGGAAGTTGAGGATGGAGACCATTGGATTTTAGTTTTGAGTTAGTGTATTTAATGTTTGTGGATGAAGAAATTGTGTTAGGGTACTTTGTGGATAAATCTGGGGAAAACTTGGTTTAACAATTTTAATTAGAGTTTTCTTGATGCTCAGGAGCCGCATGGGCTTACGGAAAGATTAAAAAACAGATTTCTTGTTCTTATTCTATGCCCTCGTAGCTTAACGGCGGAGCGATTGCTTCGTAAGCAATAGGTTGTGGGTTCAAATCCCACCGAGGGCTTTTTCATTTTATAAGCATCTTTAATTTTTCATACGTTCGTTTTGTAAATTCTATTACTTTTTCCGCATACCCTTTATCTAAGATTGTCCCATAATAAAGCATCCCGTTTCTAAAATATCGTAATTGGTCAGCAAATTGAACCTCATTCTCTTTAAAACCTAAGATTCTCATATAAGAGACTTCAGCTTCATGCGCTCCGAAACCGGACGCATTGTACCCGTCTAGAAGCATTTTTGCCCTAATAACTTCCATGATGATGTCATAGCATGATTTTATGAGATCATTGGCGTTGTTGTCGCTTAACCCTAGTTTTTCTATCTTTTCAAATAGGTACGCATAACTGTTCCCCGCTTCCTTAACTAAGAATTCGGCCCTGGACCTGTCTATGCTCTGCTTTTTTACGATCCTTTCTGTATAAACTCCTCAAAATTTTTTATTGGCCTCATAACTCAACCCCGCCAGCGAGCATGATGCCATTGCATAAATTTTCTTTTAAACGCTTATGGATGTTCTTGAAAGAATCGTAGAAGTTTATGTTGATCTTTCTTTCCACGCTCTTTTCGTAGCCTGTCAGATCTATACTTTTTTCTTTTCTGCCTATGATAGCAAGATCCATGTCGGAATTTATGATGTCCTCCCCTCTTGAGTAGCTGCCAAATACGACAATTGACGCCCCGGCGAACTCCTTCTCCAGAAAATCTGCAAGTCCAGATTCGTAGATTAGCTTGAGGTTATCTGCTCTTTTTAACTGCATGACATTGTGGTTGTCCCTGTTCAGCTCTATTGACCATCTTTTTGATTCCTTGTCCTGCCTTACCTTGATAAATCCCGCATCATCCAACTTTGGAATAGCTTTCATGACAGCTGGCGGGGTAACTTCCAATATATTCGCTATCTGCCTCTGATTGAGCTTCATGCCCGCTTTCACGAATAAGAGCCGTATAATCTCCTGCTGAAGGTTTGTTAACTCTAGTTTATATATGTTTATCATAGTTAATATATGTTAACTCTAGTTTATATATAAATGTTTCGATTTGATTGTAATTTTGTCCAATCTAGTTTGTATGAAAGTTGTGGTTCTTCAATTATGCGCTTTTCATTGTAACCCATTAATGATTTTCCTGCACTTTTCTATCGCTTGCTTCGCAGTTTCAAAATCCATCCTGCTTCCGTAGTATGCAAGAGAGTTTCTTTTGTATCTCACGTCATCAAATATTAGATAGAGATCCTCTCTTTTGAGAATATCCCTCAGAGTTTCATTCCTTAATCCCTTTATTCTGAATATGAAAGTTTTTTCTCTACAATGGGCTTCTTTTCATGGTTTCGTGTTGCATTCCTTAATCCCTTTATTCTGAATATGAAAGTAGTTGTGTTTCTGGGTTCTGAACTACCGTTAGTGGGTGTTGCATTCCTTAATCCCTTTATTCTGAATATGAAAGTCTCACTATTGCTTTCTGAAAAAATACCTGCTGGTTGGTTGCATTCCTTAATCCCTTTATTCTGAATATGAAAGCGCACATAGATCGAGTTATTGCAGTGAAGAATGAACTGTTGCATTCCTTAATCCCTTTATTCTGAATATGAAAGTGTTTCAATATTCTTCGTCTAAGAAATAGAATAGAAAGTTGCATTCCTTAATCCCTTTATTCTGAATATGAAAGTATTCTCGCGAAAAGCAATATTTGAGCGTTGTCGGTTGCATTCCTTAATCCCTTTATTCTGAATATGAAAG
>JACRKJ010000027.1 GCA_016219825.1 Candidatus Woesearchaeota archaeon
CATGCAACAACACTCCTTTCGGTGGTTGGATGCCTAAACGTTCAAAGAGTTCAGGATGTTTCAAGGGTAACTCAGCCATTTCTCTAATTTTCTTGACTTCATCAGTCAAGCCGCCAATATCTTCATAAGTGACTTCAACGACTTTCTCTTCAATATTCTCAATCGCTTTTGGGTTCAGGGTAACTTCAGTATTTTCAGTAACGAGAACTGGTTGTTTCGGTTCAGTCCCGACAACAATAAATTTAAAGCTAGAAAAGGCAAAACCGCCAAAGTCTTCAAAAATATCAAAAATGTCTTCAACCATCACATTTTCAGGAGCTCGTCGTTTTCTTCGTAAATTGCCGCCTAATGCGACTTGATCTCCTTTCACAACAGCGCGTCCTAATAGTCCCCGTTTAAAGATCAAAGGATCAGCTTGAATTGTCAATCCAGATTGCGCAGGCGCTAATGTAATATGCCGTGCTTCACGGACTTCTGCTCGCCGAACAAGAACATATTCCCCTAAACTAGTACGGGAATTGCGGCGCATAACTCCATCCATGCGGATGACAGCCTGCCCAACATCAGTAGGATAAGCTCGGTCAACAACGCCAACTGTTTTTCGTGTTCCTTCAATCTCAACAACATCGCCAGGTCTTACCCCAATATCGCGCATCGTCTGTGAATCAATACGGACAATGCCACGGTATGCTTCTTCTTGCAGTGCTTCACGAACTTGCAGTTTGACTTCTGGATGTTCCATGCTCATGCTTTAACTCCTGGGCTTTTATAAACATTTGTGTGAAATTCTAGTACAAGCTTGTCTGGTTCTTGCAAAAAAAGATGGACTAACTGATCTAAATCATTTTCTAATTGATGAAATGCGATAATCTCTTTCGGGATAGAGATACAAAAGCTGTTGCCTACCATACGTAATTTGACATCAAATGCTCGTGCTTTTAAACGCATAAATTGTTCATAATCTTTGACATCGCCAGGATGATAAGAAAACGTATTGCAGGATACGCATTCTAAACCCCGAATCTGAAACCCGTCTTTGATAAACACTTTTTTAGAAGTAGGGCTATGGCAGTGGTTGCAGAGGATGATATGGTCAAAGAGGTCTTCCATTGTGTATATACATAGAATATACACTAAAAGTATATAAATATTTCGTGATAAAAACAGAAGTATCTAAAACTCAAAGCAGTATAAAAAGAGTGCTAATGCAAGATCTCATTAAATTTCCCCAAGGAATCTCTTTAGTATATGGGGAGCCTGGATCAGGAAAAACAACATTCTGTTTAATAGAAACAGTACGGCAGTTGCAAAAAAATAAAAAAGTGATTTTCTTCAGCACAGCAGGCAGTTTTTCATTGGAACGGTTATTGCAGTTAGATCAAGGCATAAACACGGAAAAATTATTTGTGTTGGAAATAGAAAGCTTCAACAGGCAGCATCAGCAGATAAAAGCGTTGACGCCGATAAAAAATGTCAGTCTGATTATTCTCGATTCAGGAACGATGTTTTACAGAAGATTGTTTACAAGGGAGCCGGAGCTTGCTCAAGGCATGTTATCCAAGCAGCTGCAAAAACTTAAGGAGATTGCGGAAAAAAATAAGATCCCGATTATCGTCACAAGCCAGGTCTACGAAAAGAACAAAGAGATTTTTTCCATAGCGCAGGAGATTTTTAAAAAGTATGCAGTAGCGATTTTCAAGCTGCAGAGGGATCCCAGGGCAGTGATTATAGAAAAACCAGTAAGACAAAGAATAAATTTTATCTTGGAGGAAAAAGGGATTAAGATTGTTTAATGCCCCGCTTCTTCTTTTTCTAGCATTTTAATGTTTTCAATGTGCTTGCATTTCGGATAGCCGGGGCAAGCTAAAAAATAACCATAAAAGCTTTTCTTCAGCACTAAAGCTGTTCCGCAGTTCGGGCAGTTTTTTCCTTTCGCAAGTCCCTCAAGTTTCTCTTCTTCTTGTTTTTTCAAGGGGCAGTCAGGATTCAAGCAGTTTTCTTGTGGTTTTCTTCTCGCGCGTATAATCTTGATCATAGGAGATTGGCAGCTAGGGCATGCTTTCTCCAAAGGCAAAATCTTTCCATTCTTTGGTAATCCATACGTTGTCTTGCATTCAGGATATTTGCTGCAGGCTGCGAAACTTCCAAATTTCCCGCGGCGGATCATCAAATTGCCTTCTTTGCATTTATGGCAGACACCTAACGTATTTTCCTTCTCACGAGTTTCAAAATTCGCTTCATTCAAGGAGGCGCCGATCTGTTTCTCATGGTCTTTAAATCGTTTCAATGTCTTTTCAAGAAAGTTTTTTGCCCCGACAATGATCTGGTCTCCTTTTTTTGTATGCTCAAGGATAGACTCCATATCTTCTTCAAACTCTCGCGTCAAAGCTTCATCTAAAATCTCAGGGCAGTATTTCTGTAATGTTTCTATAATCTTGCTTCCCAGGTCTGTAACCATAATGGATTTATCCTTCACATAATCTCGGTCATACAAGTTTTGTAAAATCTGTGCGCGTGTCGCTTTTGTCCCTAAGTTTCTTTTCTCCAGTTCTTTGATGATGCTTGCCTCAGTATACCGTTTTGGCGGTTGCGTAAATTTCTCATCTAAATGAACATCTTTGACTTTTAATTCATCGCCAATATTTAATGAGGGTAGTTCTTCCTCATCTAATTTAACAAAAGGTCTGTACAACGCGAACCATCCTTCTTCAATAGTTCTAGTTCCCTTTGTAATGAAAACCTCTTTATTTACGTCTAAGCTCAATGTAACAGTTTCTCGTTTCGCGTCCTCGCCAAAGACAGCGAAGAACCGTCGCACAATAAGTTCATATAATTTCGAAGCGGGTGACTCTAATGTTTTCGGTAAAATACCAGTAGGATAAATAGCTGGGTGTGCAGGGTCTGTTTTCGTTCCTTCAGTAGGTTTCAAGCTTCCTTTTTTCAATAAAAATTCAACTTCTTTCGAAAACTGTTTCTTTAATCCCTCTAGAATTTTCTTATATTGGATGCTCTCAGGTAATTTCTGGGAGCTTGTCCTTGGATAGCTGATCCATCCATTGGAGTACAAGTCCTGTGCCAATTGCAGGGTGCGGTGGGGGCTGATGCCTAAAACAGAATATGCTTCAATTTGCAAGCTGGTTAAGTCAAAGGGATGTGGCGCTTTCTGTTTTGATTCGCGTTTCTCAGTATTCTGGACAACAGCTTTCTTTCCTTGAACTCTTTTTAAAATGTCTTCTGCTTTTTTCTTTTCAGTGAATTTTTCTTCTTGATGCCAGAATAATAATTCCCTGTCAGCAGTCGCGGCAAGTAACGGCAATTCCCAGTATGGTTCTGGTTTGAACGCTTTTATTTCTTGTTCCCGGTCATACAATAACTTCAGCGCTGGCCCCTGCACTCGTCCAGAACTCAATAACTTGAAGCCGCCAGAAGCGGATTTAATGCTTAATGTTAATGCCCTGCTTAAGTTCAAACCCCAAAGCCAGTCTAACGCGTGCCGTGTTAATCCAGACTCAATCTGGGGAAAGTCAAGATGCAGGCTTGCGTGTTCATAGCTTTAAACAAGCTCATATTTAGTGAGAGTAGAA
>JACRKJ010000028.1 GCA_016219825.1 Candidatus Woesearchaeota archaeon
AAACGGAAGTACGGATCAGTATTACGCTGCAGAAGCTATGCAACCCAACAAACAGAACTCATCAGCAAGCTCATCACCTACAATCTTGACCGAACGGTCAACTATCTTAGCTTGCTTATCATCAAGGGTTGCACCAGAGCCACCTGAAGCAAGCTTTATAAGTTTTTAGGGAAGAGCAGGGATACGATGACAGTAAAGGTTTGGATTGCGGATGATAATGACTATGTGAGGAGGTCATTAGAAAGAATGATGAGGCAGTATACTCAGGATGTAGTTTCTTTTTTCAGCGGTGATGATCTTGCGCTGGCGTTGTCTGATCCAAGCCAGGCAAAACCAGAATATCTTATTTTAGATAACACTATGCCCCCAGGCCCACAGGGAATCGATATCCTAAACCGCATGAACAGGGAAGGTGTTCCAGGACAAATCAAAAAAATAGCTTTTTTCACAACATATGATCCGAAAGACTTTGAAGGAGTGACGCGTCTCTATAATCCAGAAGTAAGAGAGAAGATAAGATTGATTGAAAAAGATCCAGATCAGCTGAAAAGATACTTATTCCCAGAAATTAAAACGTAGGGTATTGAGTTCTTGTGTTCTCAGAAACAGAAGTCAAGCTTGTTCCAAATCCTTTTCCAAAATAAAACGCCCCTATTTTAGTGAAATAAGAAAGCAGTCCTTCAGGCTGCTACAGATCAACGATTTCAATGTCTGTTTGATTGATTTTTTGCTTTAGTCCATCTAAGGCAGTATTCCGATCGCCAAACGCGTCAATCAATCCTAAATCTTTTGCTTCAGTCCCCAAATAGAATTCTCCTGTCGCTAACGTGCGTATTTTCTCTTCGGATAAATGCCTGTTTGCTGCGACAGTTTGGATAAAATAAGTATGGATCAGGTCTAGTTTTTGCTGCAAAAGGGCGCGTTCTTCTGTTGTCAGGTTTTTATACGGCGTCCCAACATCTTTATACTTTCCAGCGACTAATCGTTCATAAGTAACGCCATATTTCTCAAAGAGGTCGCTGAATTGCAGATAGGAGGAAATAACGCCGATGCTTCCAGTAATGCTCATAGGAGAAGCGTAGATCTTGTCAGTGGAAGACGCAATCCAATAGCCACCAGACGCCCCAACTTCCCGGATGACAGTAGAGGTGGGTTTATGCAGTTTTTTAATGGCGTCCGCGATCTCTTGGGATGCGATAGCGCTGCCGCCAGGGCTGTTCATTTCAAATAAAACAGCTTTTACAGAATCATCTTTTTGTAATTCTTCTAATTGTTTGACAACTTGTCCAGAAACAATGGTGTCTGAGCTGAAAAAGAGGGGGTTGCCTGCGCTTCCAACTTGAATAACCCCATTGAGCGGAACGACGATGATTTTTCCTCCAATCGAGGTCTTAACTTGGTGAAAGAAGAAAACGCCTATGCTGCTGATAAGATAAAGCGCAACTAAGACACTTGCAACAGTCTTCCATTTATTGGGTTGATTTACTTGAGGATCCATTGAACCTCCACAACGTCAGTGTCGCTGAACGTTTCAAACAAGCGCTGGTGTCCGCCCTTGAAAAACATATAAAGAACATCAATGAGCAATAACAAAGAGAATGGTTTGGTTAAATTACGCACAAGGATGTGGGAAAAAGGTAATTGTTTTCCATGGACATAAAGTTTCATGAGTATTTTCCCAACGCTTTGTTGTAGTTTATATTCCAATATAACCCAATACGCTAAACTCAGTAAAACCGCGAAAATCCCTAACAAAAAAACAGAGTTGTTGATAACTGGCGCTTGAAAAAAAGAGGTGGAAGAGACTTTCAAAGATTTATCTAATGGTAAAAGAATAATAAAACTAATCAGAGCGACATCAATGAAGTGGGAAACAATGCGTTTCCACAGAGGGGCTGGAACAACCCTCTGCACCAATTTTACTGACTTCACAAAGGCACAAACGAAGATGAGTTTAAATAGTTTATGCTCAACAAACCAATTTATGCGGGAAGCGATACAAGTATTACTGGAACGGGTAAAGGCAGGCAATGATGTAGATAAAGTAAAGAAAGAGATTGCCAGCAAGTTTAAATTGGAAAAAATCCCAACAAATATTGAAATTCTAAATGAGTTAACGCAGGAAGAGCGAAAGCAATACGCGAGCTGGTTTGTCACAAAGCCTTCTCGTACAATTTCTGGAGTGATTCCATTAGCGGTGATGAGCGCTCCATTCGGGTGTAAACATGGAAAATGTATTTTTTGTCCTGGGGGGCCAGATTCTATTTTTGGCAATGTTCCGCAAAGTTATACTGGCTATGAACCATCAACCATGCGCGCGATCCGGGCGAATTATGATCCGTACCAAATTATCTTCAACAGATTAGAGCAGTATATTGTCATTGGAAGGATTCCCCAAAAAGGGGAAGTGATTGTGCAGGGTGGCACATTTCCATCCATGCCCAAGGAATACAAAGAAGAATTTATTACGTATATTTACAAGGCGTTGAATGATTTTTCTGAGGTATTTTTCAAAAACGGGGAATTGGATTTTGAAAAGTTTAAAACATTTTTCGAATTGCCTGGTGATATTCATAACGAGGAAAGGGCGGAGCGGGTGCGGGAAAAAATAATGGCGTTGCGGAAAACGGGAATTCTAGAAAAAGAGCAGAGAAAAAATGAGCGCGCCTTCATCAGATGTGTAGGTTTAACAATAGAAACAAAACCAGATTGGGGACGTAAAGAGCACGGAAATGAGTTATTGCGGCTAGGCTGCACAAGGATTGAGATAGGCGTCCAAAGTACATTTCAGGAAGTGCTGGAAAAATTAAACCGCGGCCATACAGTGCAGGATACAATAAGATCAATACGGGAATTAAAGGATTTAGGGTTTAAAATCAACGCGCATATGATGCTCGGCCTTCCAAATTCGTCTCCAGAAAAAGATCTTGGATCATTAAAAGAATTATTCAGCAATCCAGATTTCTGTCCAGATATGCTTAAAATTTATCCATGCTTAGTCATGAAAGGGACGCCCTTGTTTCAATTGTGGAAGAGGGGATTGTATAAAGAAATTACAGCTGAAGAAGCGGCGAACACTATAGCGGAAGCGAAACGATTCATGCCAAAATATGTGCGTATTATGCGCGTCCAGAGGGACATTCCTTCAACAGTCATTGACGCTGGCCCGATTAAAACAAATTTACGTCAGGAAGTGGAAAAAATATGCAAGAAAAAAGGAATTGAATGCCAGTGTATTCGGTGCAGGGAAAGCGGGCGTCATGAAGCAATAGAAAAGATTACAATAAATGAATATAAATATGAGGCCTCACAAGGGACAGAATATTTCATTGCCGCGGAAGACACAAAAAATAATATTTTAGTGGGATATTGCCGTATGCGGTTTCCAAGCCAAAGCTTACATCAAGAAATCACAGAAAAGACAGCAATAGTGAGAGAATTGCATGTGTATTCAGATACCTTGCCTTTAGGGGAGAAATCAGAGAAAAGTTTGCAGCATCGTGGGTTTGGAAGAAAATTGATGGAAAAAGCGGAACAAATTGCGAAAGAGCAGGGCAAGGACAAGATAGTGGTTATTTCCGCAGTAGGAACACATGAGTATTATAAAAAAGTAGGATATGAAAAAGAAGGAGTGTATATGGTAAAACAAGTTTAGAGGCAGCTTTTTGTAAAAATCTTGCATAAATGTAATCGTTGTACGATTCTACTCCATCTCGAAACAGGCAGAGCTGCTGGAGCAGGTTCTGCGGACGGATTTTCTGCTGCGGGAATGACAGGAACTTCTTGGACAACGACATCTTCTGGTGGGTCAGGTTTCACAGCGCCACATCGCCCGTCAGTGCATTTTCCAACGCCGACATCGCCGCAATCCCGATCCTGCATGCATTCAACGCACATTTTATTTCCTTGCACTGGTGCGCATAAGTCTGTTCTGCAATCAGAATAATAAATACATGATTGTCCTAAAGCTGCTTTGGGCTTGCATTGCAATTTTTCGCAGTACATCCCAGAAGCGCATTGGTAGTTGCTGATGCACGCCTCAGCTGCCCCAGTAAACAAAGAGCCGAATCTGATGCCGAATCTGGAAAGGGAGCTGCCTAAAAGAAAATCATCCCATTTCGCTGAAACATTCATGCTCAAGAAAAGAAGGAAAACAATACTAAATAGAATCACTCTTTTTCGCATAAATAGAGTAGAGAATAAACTGTTATTTAAAGATTGTTAAAATCATTAGATGTATAAATTAATGGACAATGATTGATTTCCTATGAACACTGATTGATTTCCTAGTGGAACGCCACGCGACGCTAGAGACTTTCCATCTTTTTCGAGTATTATCTCATAGCCACTTCTTCTGCTTGGATCCCATGATCCTGATGGGATGCCAAGAGCATTGACATAAATTCTAAATGGGATCCAAGCAGAAGAAGTACCGATCTCAAGTTCATTGAGATAAATAGTACCAACGACATTCGTTGTAATATCAACAGGCACCAATTTGGCTCGATTAAGTGGAAGCAGTGAAGCTGAACTAGGAGCAAGTGCAGCTGAGAAAGTATTCATCTGCATAGGTTGAATGCTAAAGGGTTTATTGAGAAGAGGTTCATAAAGTGCTGGCGAGCGTGCGACACGTGTGCTGTTTGTCTCATTAGCGAGATAAGTATAAAATTCAGGCGAAGAAACGTTCATAAAATGTGAACCACCTGCTAACACATATTTAGTATAAAAACTTCCTGCTGGTCCAAATGTTGAAGTTGAGTTGCTAGCAGAACCATCAAGTGAAACAATTTTATAGGAAGCATTAGTGGTAATCGTTACATCGCCGACAGAACGTTTAGGCATAAGAGTTTTTGTAGTGTATTCCTCAACAAGGCCGTTACATAAATCTAAATGAGCTTGCCGTTCTCCATCTACTGAAGGATGCAGAGTAACATTCACAGAGCCATCACAATAAGCTTGAGGTGAATGCCAGCCTGTAAAAATAGCATTGTAATTTTTTCCAGAGTCAACACGAACATTTAATAAAGGATTTGGAAGAAGTAGTGAACGATCGTAAGAGTTATACCAAATATACGCATTACTATTAAGTGTCTGAAGGTTAAATCCTACGAAATTACCGGTTAAATCATTAGCATTGAAAGAGATATTAACAGACTGATGAGGGGATACACAAAGAAGAGTTGACGCGTTGAAACCAATTTCACTGCCTGGAAAAAATAGGTTTGAATCAAAGTTTTGCCACAGTGTGCCACAACGACTATTCAATATATAAATCGAAGGAGGAGGATACCAACCACCTGATTTTTCTACTTCTACAAGAACATCATTAGTAGACGCGGTAAAAACGCCTTGTTTAAGTATTTTAGAAGCATACGGTGAATAAACAGTATAAGATGCGCCATTTAATGGGTTAGTATCAAAGCCAGAAGCAGAAACATTTATTCGTAATTGCGTGACAGTTCTGTTGCATTGGCCACGGCTATCACAAATGCCCCCGAAAGGTCCAAAACAGTCGTTGCTGGCTGCACAACGCTTTTGCGCGACGCATTTGTTACTAGAGTTACTAGATCCATAGTATTCGCAATACGGTTTGTTTCCATCATGGCAGTCATAATTTGCAGAACATTCAGGGGGAACAGCGCATTTAGTGTTGCTGCAGATTAAACCAGAAACACAATTTGCCGCGCTTGTACAAGCCCCGCCAACCTGGGAAGGAGGTGTTGCGCATTTAGTGTTGCTACAGATTAAACCAGATTGACAGTCACTCTGGCTTGCGCAACTCCCGCCTAAGGGAGCGGGAGGTTTAACGCTGGAACAAAATCCCGCATTACAATATGGTTTGCTGGTCCCGCTGCAGGCGCTATCAGTTGTACAAAGTGCTTGATTAAAACAGCCGCCACGAACACAAAATTGCTCTGAAGTATTGCTATTGCCATATCGCACAACGCATTGTTGATTCGAAGTGCATTGGTCAAGCTTCACAGTAACAACAGTCAGTTGTCCATCTTTTAATTCAAAATCTTGCGGTAATGGGCGCATATATCCTGTATTTTGGCTGACTGAAGGGAGAACAGAAAGCGTATGTTTTTCAGTAGCGGTTTTCAATGGAATCTCGCCAGAGGAAAACGTGCCATCTGAGATTCTTCCATTTCTATAATCTTCATTATTAAGGGTGGAGCTGGCAGCTCGTCCATCAAATCGAATAAGTGTTCCAGCGACTTTTGGTTCCACATTCACTTGATACGCTCCAACATAGGAGTCAGAGGTAGGGATTTTCACCAATACAGAATATCTCTTCCCGACTTCTATATCTAAAGAGTACTTCTGGGAAGTATAACTGCCGCGGGTGACTTGAATGGAATGTGTTTCTTTTGTGCAAGTGTACAGCCCATTTATCGTCGTGCAGGTGGAAGGAGCGACAGCTTCTTGGGTATTGACAGCGCCGCGGGAAGTAGTTCCGATTTGTTTTCCATCATAGAGTACATTCGCGCCAGAAGGACGTGTAAAAACAGAAACTTCAGCGAATAAACAACTTGCTCGAGCTTTTTTTTCACAGCTTGCTCTTTGGCTTGGAGTCAAAGAGCCAATATTTTCACAGCCAGGAGTTTTCTTGACAACATCGCTTAAACATTTTTGGAACGCGACAGAATCAGAGACAGAAACTTGGAAAGACCTGCCAAGGTCTTTAAACTCAGCTTTGACACCTGCAAGACCACCAGGAGCAAGAGGACCGCGGGAAGGAGTGCTTGGCGCAGATGGAGCGGAAAGCGGAGCCTGGCATTTTCCCTGAACGCATTTCTTGCTTGAACCTAATAAGGTGGAGCATTCAGAATCTTGCAAGCAGTCAACACAACTTCCAGAAGAAGCGCATTTTCCATTCAAACACCCTTTAGCGTTTTCACAAGAACCACCAAAAGGTTGTTTTCGTGCGCAGTTCTTAGAATTGCAGTAAGTATCCTTTCCAGCGAAAGAAATGCATGTTCGGTCACTGCTGCAGGAAAAAGTTTTACAGCTATTTTTAACGCATAATAACCCCTCATCACAAGCTAAATCATTTGTGCAGGAAACAGCGTTGCCAGTAAACCAATTGCTCCAATCAGAAATAGAATAACCAGTTAAGTAATCATCCCAAACTCCGCCTTCAAACACACTTCCAGCGAGGCTAAAGGAGCTGAAGAGTAAAATAAATAAAATGAGAAATCCACCTAATCTTTTTTGCATAGCTTTTTAGTAGGCAAGTCATATTTAAAGGTTTGGATAGAAAAGGGCTCAGTTGAAAAAGTCTTATTAACCCATGAGCCGTGAGGCTCAATGGGGGAGGAGTTGTAGTCCTCCATGGACAAACAAACAAGACTGGTTAAAAAGATTATGCGTTTGCTCAAGCGAGCAAAGGTGCCGAAATGGCT
>JACRKJ010000029.1 GCA_016219825.1 Candidatus Woesearchaeota archaeon
AATCCTGCAACCATTGCCTCAGCTTCAGTTTTGCTATAGATTGGATACTCATCTGCGTAAGTGACATTTGCTTGTGTCTTCGTATGAAACGCATCTTCAGCTTCAATAACACTCGTATACAAAAAGTTCTTGTCTAAGTTCTCTGGAACATGCATAATCCAAAAAAGGCGCTGGCTGGATTGCGGTTTTAATAAGACGCGTTTTACATTGGATTCATTCAATTCATTGGATTTCAGCACAATGATCGTCTCAGGAAAATAATAACTATGGGTATTCTGCACATCGACCTCAAACGGAACATAGCTTCCAGATCCAACACGATTCACAAGTGGTTTTAAAGAAAGCCCAATAAGTGGTTTTAATGGAGTTCCTGTTTCAACAAGCGTAGTTTGCAGATCAACAGCGGAAGAGTTGAAGTTCATGTTATATGTTTTCCACAAATACTTGACAGAAGCTTCTCCAGAGTCCAGGGAGACTTTTAGTTTAACATGACCAGGATCAACCCAGCCAAACTCCCCAAACGCGATATCGAAAGGAACCCATCCTTTATCAGGAAAATACACCTCAGCCCATGCGTGGGGAACCCATTTATAGCCTAAGTTTGTATACGCCATCCCAGAAACAAAGCGCGCTGGAACATGCAAAGAGCGCATCATGGAGATGAATAAATTCGTTAATTCATCGCAGACGCCTTCACGGTTTTGAAACACCCATGTGGATTTTTGGACAACTTCAGCTGTTAAAGTGGTTAAGTCATATTTGACGTTCTTCGCGACCCAATCAGCGACATGAAACGTGACAACATATAGGTCATCCTCGCCGACGGCTAATTCCTGCGCTTTCTGCTGGATTGCGTCATCAAAGTCAATATATTCTGAGGGTTGTGTATAGTATGTTTCAACAGGCTGGATTGGAAAAGAAATTTTCTGGTCAATAGGCAGAAGGACATTTTTCTCTTCAATCAGGGCGTCAACCCCATAGATAAAATGCGTCGCTTTGGGCTGATACCAATTGAAGGTAAGCACATCAGAGGAAGGAACAACGCCGATGCTTGGCTCAGAAAGATAGCGGATGCTTGTGATAGATACTTTCGGCTCTTCACGCGGAAAAAAAGTAAGATTCGCAACAACAAAATCAGCCCTCGCGTTCTGTCCTTGCGGTTGCAAGGAAAAAGAGGAGGAAGAAGTATAACGCACTTTAATGCTGCTGTATCCATTAAAATCTTGGGCAGGATCTGCTATAGCCAGAGGAAGAAGAAGCAGGAATAAGAAAATCACTCTTTTCAGCATAAAGAGAAGAAAGAAAAGAGCTTCTTAAAGGTTGTGTTGAGAAAGAATGAAATACGTCAAAAACAAATAGCCTGTGAAGGGTCATATGGGTAAAAGGTAGAACACATGAAGAGGTGATTCTAAGATGAGCGACAGTAGAGGAAACAAAGAAAGTGTAGAAACAGAGGACTAAAAAATTCTGATTTTGAGTGAGATAAACCATAAATTTAAGGGCGAAGAAGAGCACGAAGATTAATTTTTTAAAAAGGTTTATATATGCATATAACCAGATTTATTAAAGAAGTGAAAAATGATAAAACAAATTAGTTTGATTTTTGCAATTTTCATGATTAGTTTTGCGTTTGTATCCGCGCACGCAGATTCTAGTGTTGAATTAGTAGATCCTGGGATTACTCCTGACAGTGCGCTGTATTTTTTAGATTTAGCTATGGAAAATGTAGGGCTTGCACTGGCTTTTGACAATAATGCTAAAGTTGAGAAAGAACTTGATATTGCGGAAGAGCGCCTTTCTGAAGCAAGAGAGATGGCTTTGAAAAATAATTTAGAGGCGATGACTAAGGCGGAAGCAAAACATAGGGAGATTTTAACAAAAGTTAAGGCAGAATTAAGAGGATTAAATAGTAATTCTTCTAAAGAGGAATTAAAAAAAGAGTTGCAGGTTGAAGACAGGGTTAATGCACATGAGAAAAAAGTAAAAATAGTCAAAGATGAGCTTAAAATTGAAATAAAGATTAAAGGGGAGTTGACACTTGAGCAACAACAATTGCTTAATAGCTTGATTGCTAGTTTTGAAAATCAGACAGAGCAGGTAGGAATTGAGATTGATAAGGAGAAAAAAGAAACAAAAGCAAAAATTAAAGATGAAACCGGGCAAGATGGAAATGAAATTGAAAATGAGCTACAGAAGGAGTTAAAAATTGAGGACAGTAATAAAATTGAAGTTAAGGTTAAAGATGGGATTGCCAATGTGAAGGTAGAAATTAATGACACAAAGCAAGAATTTGAGATTAAGATTGATTCAAATCAAACACAGGAACAGATTAGAGGGCAGGTAATGAATGAAATTGTTAAAAAATTATCCATCTCTAATCAAGAAGCTGGGAAAATTACAGAGGAATTTGAGTTTGAAAATGGAGAGCATGGAAACAAGGAAGTTTCTGAAGATAAGGAGAAAAAGAAGTCAGAGAATAGTGAAAGTAAAGATGACGAAAAAAGAGAATAAAATTTAGTGTAGTTCATTCCGCAGTTGTTCTAAAAATCGTTCAAAGTCATGTTTGGAAACAGCAGCTCCGCATGCATGGTCATGTCCGCCGCCATATCCCTTTAATCCAACGAATGCTTTCTCTAAAATAGGTGGCAAGATATAGTTCTGGCTTCGTAGGCTCATTCTGATTTCTCCGCTTTTTTCTCTGCCGACGATAATAACCTTATCAGGGTATAAATAGATTAATTCATTTGCCAGCATCCCAGTATAGCTGTTCTTTGTGGAGGGATACAAAAATAATAACACAGGCTCTTCATCAGCGTTTTTCTTTGCTTTTTCCAATAAACGGTTATATTCAGAAAAATTACTCTTTGTTCTCTCCACTAATTGTCTTCCAGCGTCACTCGTCTCATTCAAAATCTCAAACGGGCTTTCAACAGTGGAGAGTAATTTCATATTTCTTCGCACGTCAGTCGTTGTTCCTTTCAAGGAAAAGTAAAATAATTTAACTAAAAATCCAATTTTGCTTTTGAATAACAAATCCCCAGGATCCTTATAGTCTTGGGAAAGAATCTCAGGATAGTGTGTATTAAACGAATCAAGAAAGGGGGGCAGTGTCCAGTCCGCGACGCTCCCAACAGCCGCGACCCACAATGTCTCTTGCGTAACTTCATACGCGATTCGTGTCGTAGAATATCCATCTCCAGAGCCGTACAAATGCGGGTTATAATAATGGACTTTATTTCTTGTAACAGGCGGATGATGATCAAGCCACAAGACAGGAACAGAAACATGGTCTAAAAAAGACTGGTCCACTAAGGGTTTGTCTAGAATAACAACAAGATCAGGCTGGATTTCCTGAACTTTGCTTAAATAGATTTCCCCTAATTCTGGGGCGTTCTTGATAGCGACGCCGTACCCTTTCTTGCAATAGTTTAATAAAACTAGATAGGAGCAAACCCCATCGCAGTCATCATCGAAGAAGAAGATAGGCGATTGGGATTTTTGCAATAAACCGCGGATTTCTTGCAGGACGTTCTCAGGAATCATAAAAAGAAAAAAAGCACGAGCTTTAAATATCCTTTGTTTGGTAGAAAGACAAGAATGGGAATGTTCAGCAGCGTTTTATTCTATCTAACGGTTCTATTAGGCGTTCTGATCTTTATACGGTTAAACAGAAGATATTCATTGGTGGAACGTTTATTGATTACAGTCGTGATTGTCTTGGCGTTGTTGGCGTTGTTCTTTATTATTTCAACGATCATGACGATTATTGTCATTATTGCGGTTATTGTAGCTGTGTTCAGTTTTTTCTCATCTAAAAAATCAAACAAAACATTTATAAGAAGAAAAGCATGATATCTCCATATGGAACAAAAAATCCTCCCATTGGCCGCGATGGAGAAATTATTGAAAAAATGCGGCGCTCCAAGAGTAAGTGAAGATGCCAAGGAAGCAATGAAAGAAGTGCTGGAGAATTATGGGGAACTAATAGGAAGAAAAGCGGTGGAAATTGCGTTGCACGCTGGCAGAAAAACAGTGAAAAACGGCGATGTCAAGTTAGCTGCGAAGTAAATGGGAAGGTTTATATTTCTGTAAGACATGCCTTACATATGGAAATCGCGCTAACAAAAATGAGTTCAAAGGGACAAGTTGTGATACCCATTGAATTAAGGGAAGACATCAAAGAAGGAGACCAATTAATGATTATTAAAAACAACAATCAATTGATTCTAAAGAAAGCAAGTGCATTAGATAAAAAATTAAAAGAAGATCTTGAATTTGCAAAAAGAACAGAAGAGGCTTATAAACGTATTGAACAAGGCAAGGGCATACAAAAAAACTTTGACGAATTCATTGCAGAAATGAGAACGTGGTAGATGTTATTTTTGATTCTTTATTTGAGGGAAAATTCAGGAAGATAAAAGATATAGTACTAAAAGAACGCGTAATTAAACAAATAGAAAAGATTAAAGATAATCCTGAAGTTGGAAAACCAATGCGGTATGGAAGAAAAGGAACACGTGAACTATATATCTCCCCATATAGGATTTCATACTTTCTTCAGGGCAGCGCAGTTTATATTTTAGACTTTTATCATAAAGATGAACAATGAAAAAATACCCAAAGCATAAAAAGAGGTTTATATATAAGAATAAAACATGATGCACGTCAAATTAAAAGATTTAAACAAAAAGGTGATAGAACTTCGAGATTTAATATTACTCTTTCATTAATGAATCATACAGGGGACATATTTGATGGGGATGCCTACGAAACATATTGCACAGAATCTGCAAGAGATATTGAAGATATACCAAAAGAGATCATAACAATTTGTTATAAGAATCTAGATAGCATTTACACAAAATCCAGTTTCAGATCTCCAGCATTAAAGAAAGAGTTCTCAAATGTAAAAAGACAAATCTTCGATCATAAATGAACACCCATCCACTTTAAAATCAAATAAAAAATTCATCTTCTTCGGCGATCGATCATTAATAACGAAAATAGAGATTCCTATTGGGGCTATTCAAACAACGCCTGAACTTAAAAAGGCGAAGATGTTTGATAAATTAGTAATCTCAACTGATATCTATCCTGTTTAGATATTTAATATAAATAGCCTATGGGCGACTGAGAGCCAGGAGCGAAACGGCTTAATTATAAAAAAATGCAAAAGTAATCTTATTTCCCCAAATCCTTATGCGCATTCAAGCTAGGTCGATGTTTCTCTGATCCTTTTCCTTTGTACATTAAACCGCGAGATTTCTTGCCCGCAGAAGTCAATCCACGATACACCCTTCCACGGTTTTTTCCAGAACTTAAGAAATTATAATGGGAGTCTGCCTTAATCGCAGGATGATGAGGATCAACCAGAATAACTTCAAACCAATTATAAAAACCATCTTGGCTTAAATAATACGAATTCAATACTTCACAATTAGGATACGTTTTATTCGCTCGTTCTTCAGCGATCCATTGGAAATTCTTGCCCATAACAAAAGTCTGGCCGAAGTTTCTGCTTCTTCTACCCTTAACAATCATAGGGCGTTGTTTGCCGCCGCGTTTTAATCGAACACGAACAACAAAAATGCCTTCCTTGGCTTTATATCCTAAACGGCGCGCGCGTATTAAATTAGAAGGCCTGTCAAGGCGGTGAATAGAAGATTCTCGTCTCCAAGTGACTTGCCTTTCTCGCTCTAAATGCACAAAAGCAGGGCTTCGTCCTTGAAACCATTGAGTAAGGTGATGTGTAAAGCTCATAGGAATAAAAGTGCGAAGAAACTCCTATTTTTAAAGGTTTTCCTAAAGAATATCGAGTTCAGAGCAGACAAATAATTATAAACAATTAAAAGAAGAAATCCTAAGATGGCAGAAGAGACAGCAGTAGTTCTAAATGAAAGATATGAAACGCGTCTAAAGGGGATGAATAGGGGATTAGGCGTCTTAGGTGGAATAACGCTTGCGGCAATAGCTGGTTTATCATACGTGGCATGCCAAAGATATGGACAGATAACAAGTAACCCCTACAGAAGCGAAGTTGCGCAATATCAACAAATAAAAAGTGCAAAAGGAATGTTGGAACAAGTACAGGTAAAAGGCGAAACGCTGGAACAAACAGTACAATCGCTTCAAAAAGAACTTGAAAAAAGAGAAGGTGTAATAAGAAAATCAGAAGAATACAATGATGAAAAAAATATGCCTCGTTCTTATTTTATAATTCTCTTTGGATCTGGCGCGTTATGTGTAACAACGGTTTTAGGATTATTGAGATCATTCAAGTATGCGAAACGCAATAGAATAGATCACCCATTTCTTGAAGAATAAAAAAATGTAGAGAAACGCAAGCGTTAAATAGTTTTAGGAGAGACACATCGTTTCACAATGGAAAATGCACAGCAAAGGTATCAAGTGGAGTTCAAGGTTTGTCAAGAAGATCCAAATAGGTATAGTACAGAAAAAAACGTAATTGAAGCAGATTCTGATGATAACGCGTTTGAAAGGGCATATTTAAAAGCAAACCAGATTGCGTATGAATCTGGAGAAGAAAAAACAAGAGTGGTATTACAAATGAAAAAAGGAGAGCGATCGGTCAATCTGCAAGAGTTGATGGCTAGAATCATGCTGGCAAGAGGAAGGACGATGGATCGTCTTGAAAACATATTTCCCACGCCAGAAACATTTGTTCTCGAAAAAACACAAAGAAGATAGCCCAAATCTAGCTGATCAAGTAAAATAATCTTTATATACTTCTAAACAACCAAAACAGTTCATGGCATTCGTGGAACGATTATTCAAATTAGCGTTAGGCGTATTTCTTATCCTCGTCGCGTTGGGATTGACATTTGGGTCATGGGTTGGAATTCCAGTCTTTCTCTGGGACGATCTTGTAGTTTTAGTTAAAGGAAGCATTCCAGTGCTCTTAGTCTTAGTCGGCCTTGTCTTTGTCCTGCTTAGCTTTGAGAAATGATTTTCTCGCTGATTGAAATAGTTTATTTAGGGATCACGGTTCTTGCGGTAGGATTTATTTTATCTGGAATGCTTCATTTGTCAAGAGACCCATTGAAGCTGTCGAGGTTATTCGAGTGGGAGAATATAAAAATAGCGATGCTCGCGGCTGCTCCAGGAATTATTCTGCATGAGTTGATGCATAAGTTTACAGCGATGGGTTTTGGATTGCGGGCGATGTATGAAATCTGGCCGACAGGGTTATTGATTGGAGCGATATTAAGGATAGTCAACGCTGGCTTCATGCTTCTGGCCCCAGGCTACGTTGTTTTTTCAGGTGCTTCTCCAATCCAGACAACATTGATCGCGCTTGCTGGCCCGTTGACAAACGGGATGTTGTGGGGAATTGCGTATGTTGCATTACGACGGAAAGATCTTTCCATAAGGGCAATATTGATTTTAACAGCCACAAAAGAAATCAATAAGTGGTTGTTCATTTTTAATGTAATTCCCATTCCACCATTAGATGGATTCAAAGCGATTCAGCCGTGGATGTAATAAATTTTAAGCTGCGACTTCTTCAGCTTCTGCAGAAGTGTCGCCGATTTCTTTCTCTAAAGTCCAGATATCTTTTTTAATTCTGTTCAGATTTCTGCCGTTGTCTTCTAGAGCTAATAATTGCCCGCATTCTGGACAGATAAATTCCATTTCCATAGCGTTCTCTAAGGTAGTGCGGATATCTTTACTAGGACATAAATAAAACTGGTGCGACTCTTCTCTTTCTAATTGTTTTCGTAAAAGTTCTAATTTTTCTCGTTTTAAGCGCAGGACAACCTCATCAGCGCGGCCTTCATTAAAAGTCCAAAAGTAGATATACCATCCTTTTTTTCTGTCTTTTTTCCTGGTGGAGCTGACTAAATTATACGCGTCAAATTTATAAAGGGTATTTCGAAGCTGGTTGATCGTCATCTTTAACTTTGCCGCAAGAAGAAACTCATTAACGTTTTCTTTGCCATGTAAGGCCTTATAAACAGGTAATGCCTCTTCTCCACCAATAGCTAGAATCATGTCTTCGAGCTGTTTTTGAGTTGTTTTCATAGTGCCGGGAAGCTATATTTTGGTAAGCAAGTATAAAAAGGTTTGGTTCAAGCCAATTTTTAACTACGTCAGAATGATTAAAAAGGTTTTTAAAAGTAAAAAGGAGAAAAAGCTAAGAAAACGGAGGGTTTTCATATGGGTTTATTCAGCTCAAAGAAGAAAGATTCAGAAATGTCGAATTCTAGTATCCCGCCATTGCCGGAATTTCCATCAATGCCAGAAGAGGAAACTGCGGAGTTTCCTGCGTATGAACCAACAATCAGCGACATAAAGCAAGAGGTTTCCAAAGAAGAGACAGTAATCCCAGTAAGGGAAAGGAAAGTTGTCCCGACATTGGTTGCGCATGCTCCAGTCTCTGAAGAAAAACCATTATTCATTAAAGTGGAGCATTATAAAGAAGCGATGCATGCGATTGACGCGTTGAAAGAACGCATTGTGCTCGCGGAGAGAATTCTGGGAAGTTTAGAGGAGCTTCGCTCACAGGAAGAGCAAAAGTTAGAAGCGTGGAAAAATGAGATCCAAGGATTAAAAGAAAAATTGTTAACAATCGATCAAAGTCTATTTGAAGTCTAATGCCAAAGCAAAAACAGCAAAAAAAAATAGAGCATCACGCGCACGAGAATATGCACGTTCTTCTCCAGCAGCCAGTGCAGGTACGGAAAGAAATCTTGGGCGCAGCCATTGAAGCGACGCAGATCCTGAAAGAGCAGGAAGAGCTGCATTTGATGGAGAGCCAATATAAAAAAATCTGGCGGTTGATGGAAACGACGATGCGAGATATAAAAAGGGCTACGAAGCAGATTGAGGAGAGTGGTCTTCCAAAAATAAGCGTTGAACTGGTGAAGCCAGCGCGAGTAGTGGCACCATTGCAGCTGCAGGAAATCCAGCCAAAAAAAAGTAAGGAAGAGAAGCTCAAGCCTCATTCTGAATTGGACAAACTTAATAATGAGTTAGCCGCGATCGAAGAAAGACTGAATAAACTCTGATGACAGAAATTCTAACAGAGATTGAAGCTGAGGCGTTCTTGGAAAAACAAGGGTTTCCGGTTGTAGAAAGATATTTGATCCATAATGAGGAGGATGCGGAAAAGATTGCTGCTAAATGGAACACGCCAGTCGTCCTAAAGATTACAGGAAAAGAGCTTATTCATAAGTCAGAGTTAAATGGTGTGAGGGTGAAGATCACGAAAGAAGAGATTAAGAAGAATATAGAAGAGCTGCAAAAGATAAATGTCAAGAAAGACGGGCTTGTTGTGCAAAAGTACATTGAAGGCGAATATATGATTATTGGGTTGAAAAAAGATCCGACATTTGGTATGACAGTGACGGCAGGACTAGGTGGAATTTTCACAGAAGTGATGCAGGATATATCATTGCGTGTTCTTCCTATTGTAAAAAGGGATGCGGAGCAGATGTTGAAAGAATTGAGGGGATATATTTTATTTCAGGGCTATCGTGGGAAAAAGCTGAATGAGAAAGCAGTGATTGAAATAATATTGAAAGTGGCGAAACTAGGAGAAAAATTTCAAAGCATAAAAGAGCTTGATTTAAATCCTGTTGTAGTGAATGAAAAACAAGCGATTATAGTAGACGCGAGAATAGTCTTAGAGTAAAGTTTAAGTTCTAAACGCGCTGGATCAATCCTTTCATAATTCCATGGAATCGCTCCAAGTCAGTAAAACAAGGCAGGTGATTCTCGCGTAAAAAACGGTAAGCTCCTTGCGCGGAGATGCTTCCTAGAAAGCAAGTGAACACAGGTTTCCGAATTTTTTTTGAGAAGAATAAAATCTCTTTCGCAACGCCGATTTCTTGGATCATCGTTTGCGGCGTTGATAAGACAACAACCGTGTCAAAGAAGTTATGGCGTCTTTTCAGCGCGTTAAAAACAGATCTATACCGTGCAACGTCAGCGTCGCCGGCAAGATCAAGAGGATTGCGGTTGCTCCAATTCGAAGGCAGGGTAAGGGGAAGTTTCGGCAACGCAACGATCTCAAACCCATATTCAGTCAGAGCGTCAGCGCATAAAATGCCCGGACCACCGGCGTTGGTGATGATAAGAACTCTTTTTCCCGATAGATGCTTAAAAAAAGATAAATAGTCTGCGAGATCCAATGCCTGCAAAGGAGTCTCAGCGACATAACCGCCAGCTTGGCGGAACGCGGAAGTATAAACCTGATAGCTTCCAGCGAGATTGCCTGTATGTGAATATGTCGCTTCGCTTCCAGCAACTGTTTTTCCTCCTTTTAAAAAAATCAAAGGTTTTTTGCAATTCTTCGCGGCGTTCATGAACTTTTTTCCATCATGTAAAGATTCAACATAACAGAGAATAGTACGCGTTGCTGAATCCTTCTCAAGCACAGGTAAAAAATCAGTAAAATCAAGGTCAGCCATGTCTCCTAAACTGATAAAAGAAGAGAATCCAATAAGGGAAGCGTTTCCATACTCTACAATGCTGCTCCATAACGCCCCGCTTTGGGAAAGAAAACCAATATGCCCTGAAAGAGGTTCGCTTTTCGCGAAGGTCATATGCAATCCAGAATGTGTATTGACAAGTCCAAACGTATTTGGTCCAAGAAAGCGGACAGCATATGTGCGCGCAAGCGCAACTAATTGTTTTTGTGTCTCTCCATTGCCAGCTTCACTGAAGCCAGCGGAGATAATAACAACAGAGGGAATCTTTCTCTGGACACATTCCTTAAACACAGCAAGCACAGAAGATGCTGAGACAGCGATCACAGCGAGGTCAACAGCGGAAGGAATCTCCAGCAGGGAGTCAAAACATTGTTTTCCAAAAATAGAATATCGTTTCGAATTCACGAAAGAAACAGTTGCAGGGTAATGCAGTAGTTTCTTCGCAAGCGCATAGCCTACTTTTCCAGGCTTGTTTGAAGCTCCGACTAAAGCGATGGAGCGGGGAGAGAGAAAGGAAGATAAGTGCATGAAGAAATATTGAATCGGAGTTATATAAACCTTTATTCTTCTTTAACAGTCAATACATCTCCAGTTTGAAAAGAATGGTTTCCAAACAGTTCAACAAAAGAAGAAACTTTTGGAGTCAAATAAAAAAAGGTGAAAGGAGGTAACTTCCCAGTTCCAAGAACCTTTTGTTTGTCATCGAGATAAACCAATGTTAAAGAATGAAATAAAAATAAGCTGTGGAGCGCAATACGTTTAGGTTTTTTTAATGAGAACAACGCCCCATGAATTGTTTTAGGAGAAGTGAATAACAGCCCTCGTGCTTGGGAATGGATCGTACCGCAGTCTTTAACAGTGAACCGCTTTGCCCCTATAAGAATCTGCATAGGATAAATTGAAAATAAAGGTTTATAAAGTGTTGGCTGTTCCTGGAGGAGAATGGAAAAAACAGTAGAACAGCCTGTTATCAATATTGGAATGGTCGGTCATGTCGATCATGGAAAAACAACATTATTGGAGCGATTGACAGGCAAATGGACAGATACGCATTCTGAAGAAGTCAAGCGGGGAATTACGATTAAGCTAGGCTATGCGGATATGGTTATTTATGAATGTCCAAATCATATTTTCTCAAGCCAAAAACCATGTTGTAGCAAAGCGAAGAAAAAAAGGATTATTTCATTCATTGATGCGCCAGGCCATGAAACATTGATGGCGACGATGTTGTCAGGAGCGGCGATCATGGATGGGGCGATACTGTTAGTTGCGGCAAACGAAGAATGCCCGCAGCCTCAGACAAAAGAACATTTAACTGCGCTGCAGATTATTGGCATAAAGAATATTATTATTGTCCAGAATAAGATTGATTTAGTGAATAAAGAAGAGGCGTTAAAAAATTATCAGCAGATTAAAACATTTGTAAAGAGAACCATTGCGGAAAACGCCCCTATCATTCCAGTAAGCGCACAACACAAGGTAAGTTTGCAATATATCCTGCAAGGCATTGAAGAGATGATGCCGACGCCAAAACGGGATCCTGTAAAAGCACCTATGATGTTTATCGCGCGCTCATTTGATGTCAACAAGCCAGGAACACCAATAAAGGGATTAGTCGGTGGTGTTTTAGGCGGAGCGTTGAAGCAGGGAAAATTAAAAAGGGGGGAAAAAGTCATGATCAGCCCAGGAAGGCAGATTATGGAAAAAGGAATAGAAAAATGGATCCCGATTGAGGCGGAAGTGATCGATTTGAAAACTGGCGGAAAATCTGTAGAAGAAGTGCTGCCAGGCGGTTCTATCGCGATCTTGACAAAATTAGATCCTTCAATGGTGAAATCTGATCAGCTTACTGGGAATATTGTGACGTTGCCGGATAAAATCCCCCCGTTGTGGTACGATCTGAAATTAGAGCCACAGCTATTGGAGCATGTCGTGGGTTCAAAAGAAGAGATAAAAGTAGATCCAATCAAGCGCGGGGAGCCTCTAATGCTGAATGTGAATTCTGCGACAACAGCAGGAATCGTTACAAACTTGGAAAAAAATAAGATTATACTAAAATTAAAACGGCCGGTAAGCGCGGAAGAAGGAGCGAAAGTAGCGATCTCAAGAAGGATAGGGACGCGCTGGAGATTGATTGGAACAGCGCTGCTGAAGAAATAATTACTTCTTATAAATCTTCAAGAAGAAAAAATAAAAAAGTCTCTTGAGATATTTTTGTTCTGCGAATAAATAGCGATGCCTTTTCCATAAAAAACAAATAAGGAAGGGAGAAAGAAGAGTTAAGAGAATAATCAAGACCGCGGCGTAATTAAGGACAGGAAAGCGGAAGATAAAGTTGTTTTGCAAAAGATACTGCATAAATGCAGTGAGCCCAAACCACACTAGCGCGAAAAAAGAATAGAGCGAGCGGAATTCAAATGCGGGAAATAAGAGGAAAATATTCAATGCCATAACAGCATGGGAAAATGCGAGCCATAAAACAATAGGTAGAGAAACAGTTTCGCTGAGTCCATATACACCCCAAAACAAAACACCCCATAACCCATATTGCAATAACCCGACACTGGTCATATAATAAAACAAAGAAAACGAGAAGGATCTCCAGATAAAAAATAAGCTCAGCAGGAAAAACAACGCGTATAATGGAGAGACAGGGACAAAGATCCATAAATAAAATGGTGTTTGCAGCAATTGTTCTTTATACCAGTATCCAAAACCGAACGCGATCCCAAGAGTATGTCCAAGAAGAAACAACCAGAAGAATAATTTAGTCCACTGCATAAAAAGAAAAAGAAAAAGAAGTATTTAAGGCGTACGATTATTCAAATCTGCCAAGAGTAAAATCTTTTTTATTTTCCTGGGTTGGCGGTTCAGGTGCATCAAGAGCTGGTTGTTCTTTTATTTCCTGCGTAGGTTCATCAGGTTTTTCTTCAGCCTGCGGTTCTATAGCTTCAGCAGGTTTTTCTTCCATATGTTCCAAGCCATTATTATTTTCTTCAATAAGATCGCCGTCTGCTCCAATAGTATCCCCATTTTCATCAGGAACAAAATCAGGTTTCTTTCCTTCTAGATCTTCTTCCCCAAAAACACGGGCGACAGTAACAACTTCATCCGCTTCTTCAATCCGCATAACACGAACACCCTGCGTATTTCTTCCTAGCACAGAGACAGTAGACACTTTAAATCGAATTAGGACACCTTGTTTAGTCACAGATAAAATCTCATCATATTCATTGACAACTAAAATGCCTGCAACAAATCCATTTTTATCAGTGGATTTAATGTTAATGACGCCAGATCCGCCGCGGTTGATTAACCTATAATCATTTACTTCGCTTCGTTTGCCATATCCTAAGTTTGTAACAGTCAATAAATACGGCGCGTTGCAGATTTCCATGCCAATGACTTCAGAATCTTTGACATTAATGCCGCGAACACCTTGTCCCAATCTGCCAACAATGCGGATATCAGATTCCCGGAAGCGGACAGCCCTTCCATCTTTTGTAGCGAGCAATAATTGCTGGTCTCCAGTAGTCAATTGCACACCCACAAGTTTATCGTTTTCTTTAAGCGTAATGCCAAACACACCTCCTTGGCGCGGTCGTGAATATTCAATAATGGAAGTTTTCTTCACAAGACCTTGTTTTGTAGCCATGACCAAATAATTTCCTTCAATAAACTCATTGACAGGAATCATTGCGGTAATTTTTTCTCCTTGTTCTAATTTCAGTAAATTCACAATAGCGTTTCCTCGCGCGTATCGGGAAGCATCTGGAAGTTCATACGCTTTCAGCCAATGCACTCTCCCCTGGTCTGTAAAGAATAAAACAGAAGCGTGGCTGTTTGTGACAAATAAATGCTGAATAAAGTCCCCATCTTTTGCCTCAGCTGCAATAATTCCTTTGCCGCCGCGATGCTGCGCCTTGTAAGTATCTAATGGCAATCTCTTCACATAGCCTAAGTGCGTTAACGTGACAACAAACGTTTCTTCAGGGATTAACGACTCATCCTCAACTGTTTCCCCATCAGAATCAATTAAGATAGTCTTGCGCTCATCGCTGTAATTCTGTTCAACGTCAAGCAGTTCATTTTTGATAATTCTCCAAACGTGCGGTTCAGATCCAAGAATATCATTGTAATCACGGATCTGTTCCATCAAGGAGGCGTATTCTTGTATTAATTTCTCCCGTTCTAAAGATGTCAAACGCTGTAACTTCATATCCAGAATTGCTTGTGCCTGGATAATCGTTAAGTTGAAATGAACAATTAATCCTTTCTTCGCTTCCTCAGCGTCTTTGCTTTTTCGCAAAAATGGAATAACTTCGTCCAACCGCTCTAACGCGATATTCAATCCTTGCACAATATGCGCCCGCTCTTCTGCTTTTCGTAATTCAAAGCGTGTTCGTCGCAGGACAACATCCTTGCGGTGAAATAAATATTGTTCAAGGCATTCTTTCAAGGATAATTGTTTTGGCTCGCCATGTACCAAGGCGACGATATTAATGCCAAAGGTGGTTTGTAATTGTGAATGTTTATACAATTGGTTTAAAACAACATCAGGATTTGCGTCTTTCTTTAGTTCAAGAACAATTCTCATTCCCTTGCGGTCGCTTTCATCGCGTAAATCAGAAATGCCGCTGACAGTCTTCTCTTTAACAAGGTCAGCGATCTCTTCAATCAGCAAAGACTTATTCAACTGATAGGGAATTTCAGTAATGATAATTTTGCCTTCTTCGAAAGAATGTTTGGATCTGATTAAGACTCTTCCTTTTCCAGTTTTGTACGCTTGTTTAATGCCGCTTGTTCCTAAAATCAGTCCTCCAGTTGGAAAATCAGGCCCTTTCACATAGGACATCAATTCCAGAACATCTAACTGTGGATGATCAATCAACGCGACGCACGCTTGGACAACTTCATGGATATTATGGGGTGGGATATTGGTCGCCATACCGACAGCGATGCCTGAAGATCCATTGACAAGGAGGTTAGGCAATTTTGAAGGCAAAACAGTAGGTTCTTGTGTGGTTCCGTCAAAGTTCGGAATAAAATCAACAGTCTCTTTGTCAATATCCTGCAGCATTTCTCCAGCGATTTTATGCAGTTTAGATTCTGTGTATCTGTAAGCTGCTGGCGGATCTCCGTCTTGACTTCCAAAATTTCCTTGGCCTAAAATTAAAGGATACCGTAATGCCCATGGCTGCGCTAAACGTACAAGCGCGTCATAAACGGAGATATCTCCATGAGGATGGAATTTTTTTAAAACTTCACCGACAACACCTGCGCATTTTGTGAATTTCTTGTCATGGTGCAGTCCTTCTTCATGCATCGCGTACAAAATTCTTCGATGCACTGGTTTCAATCCATCTCTGACGTCAGGCAACGCCCGCCCGACAATGACAGACATAGAATAATCGAGATACGACTCCTTCATTTCTGTTTCAATGAGTGCTGTAATGATTTTTTCTGCCATGTTAGTTTACTCGTAGCTTTTGTAAAGCATTTTTTTGCTGTGAAAGATAATGATCAGCAAGGGCAGTAATAACTTCAGGATGTTCTCTTCCAAACTTATGAAGAATGGAAGGATCAGTCAGGTAAAGCAAGGTGTTCATGCCTATCATTTGATCAAGGGGGGATGTATGTTTTCTTCCGCGTACATATCGGGAAGCTAATTCCACAATTCTATCAGGGTGTAATAAAAGATCTTTTTCATGAACAGCTAAATCGCGCATTTCAGCTGCGTAAAACTGGGCGATATACCCAATATTTGTAGCTGGATCGTTTAAAGCAGTTACAATTTCATCACGGGAAAGCCATTTGCCAGAAGAAACAACTTCTAATCGCTGGGCTGTAGAAATTTTGACTTGGCCAACGCCTAAACTTACGTCTTTTCCTAAAAACGTCCCAAGAATATCCTTAAAGTCTTCATATTTTCGTCTTCCCACATTTTCTGTTTTTAATGTTGCAGCGATGAGTTCAGCAGGAACGCCGTAATTGTTCGCTGCAGATTGGATCGCGTCTTCATGTTCAGAAATAAATTGGTCAGCAGTGTCTTCATCAACGCAAACAGAGAAAGGGGCATTCTGGAGATGCTTGGTAAGATTTGTAGAAGGCCCGATGCTGTAAAGCGCGAGAGCTCCAGCTGCGCCAGCAGCCAATGTTTTAAAAAGGGGGCGTTTGTGCATGGTTAAACATCCAAGTTCTTCACAGTTTTCGCGTGAGCCATAATAAACTCTTTGCGCGGTTCAACATTTTCTCCCATTAAGATCGTAAAAATCTGCTCAGCTTCGATTGCGTCTTCAATGGTGACTTTCTTCATATGTCTGGTTTCAGGGTTGATCGTCGTTTCCCATAACTGTTCCGCGTTCATCTCCCCTAAACCTTTATATCTCTGAATGCTAATGCCTTCAGTTCCAATCTCTTTCAAAATTAATTCTTTCTCTTCATCATTCATCGCGTATAGAATTTTCTTTCCTTTCTTAATTTGATAAAGCGGCGGCAAGGCAATAAACAAATGCCCTTGCTCAATAATTGCTTTCAAATAACGATAAAACAAGGTTAAATTCAACGTAGTAATATGCGCCCCATCAACATCAGAATCTGCCATTAAAATAATGCGGTGATAGCGCAATTTTGCGATATCGAATTCTTCTCCAACGCCGCATCCTAACGCGGAAATCAGCATGGCGAGCTTGTCACTGCTCAGCACTTTGTCAATTCTCGCTTTTTCAACATTCAGCACTTTTCCAAAAATAGGAAGAACAGCTTGTGTCTCTCGCGTGCGCGCTTGTTTCACAGTTCCGCCAGCTGAGTCCCCTTCGACAATAAAAATCTCGCACTTCGCGGGATCACGTTCTTGGCAGTCTGCTAATTTTCCAGGCAGTCCTCCGCCGTTCAACGCGCCTTTTCTTCGCGTTAATTCTCGCGCTTTTCGAGCAGCTTCTCGTGCCTGGTACGCGTTGACGCATTTATCAATAATACCTTTAGCGACAGAAGGATGTTCTTCAAAATAAGACGTTAAATAATCAAACGTCAAGCTGTCAACAACGCCCTTGATTTCAGAATTCCCTAATTTTGTTTTGGTCTGCCCTTCAAATTGGGGGTTCTGCACTTTTAACGAAACAATAGCAGTTAGTCCTTCTTTAATGTCATCGCCGGTTAAAGAAACATCAGAAACTTTTTTCTTTTTCAGATAAGAATTGACTACTCTTGTCAAGGCTGTGGAGAATCCAGACAAATGTGTCCCGCCTTCATGCGTATTGATATTATTGACAAAACTAAAGATAGTCTCAGTGTAGCTGTCATTCCATTGCATCGCGATTTCAACAATAGTGTCATCGCTCTCTTTTTTCATTGTGATGACGTTCGCATGCAGAACTTCTTTTCCTTTATTTAAGAAATCAACAAATTCCTTGATGCCGCCTTGATAAAAAAAGATCTTTTCAGTATGCGGCTCTTGTCGCTCATCCTCAACAACGATTTCCAAACCCGGGTTTAAAAAAGCAAGCTCCCGCAATCTGTTCGCGATAATAGTGAAATCAAAAACAAGTTCAGTGAATATGGTATCATCAGGCAAGAAGGTGACTGTTGTTCCAGTTTCAGTCTCCAGACAATTCCCGATGATTTTTAATGGATATTCAGGATTGCCATACGCATACTCTTGAACAAAAATCTGTCCTTTCTGTTTCACTTCCACTTTCAGATATTTACTCAACGCGTTTACAACAGAGACGCCGACACCATGCAGACCGCCGGAAACTTTGTACGAGTTTTTATCAAATTTCCCTCCAGCATGCAAGACAGTTAACGCGATTTCAACACCGGACTTCTTTTCTTCTGGATGCAGGTCAGCAGGGATGCCTCTTCCATTATCAATGACAGTGACAGAATTGTCTTTATGGAATAAAACTTTGATTTTAGAGCCAAAGCCAGCTAAATGTTCATCAACAGAGTTATCCACAACTTCATAAACAAGATGATGCAGACCGCGAGCGTCTACGCTGCCGATGTACATACTCGGGCGCTTTTTTACTGCTTCTAATCCTTTCAAAATCTGGATATTTTCTGCTGTATATCCATTAGTTTTTTGGCTAGATGCTGGTTGATTGCTGTCCATAATGTATGAAAAATCCTCTTTGAAATACTAATAGTGAAGAAGAAAGGGAGTTATAAAAGACTTTCTAAGGTCAAAAGTGCATTATAACCTATTCATAGACCGTATAAACCTATTTTTTATGCGAAAATAACACTAAAAGGAAGGCTTATAAGCCCCAAATAATGGGTTTTTACCAAGACAAATGTGGACTATTATTCCTGATACAAATTTCTGGATCTATTGTATCCAATGGAAGATCGATATAATACGGGAAATTGAGCGAATCTGCCCGCCGAACAGCAAGATTATCGTATTAACTTGCATAAAGATAGAACTGGAAAAATTAAGCAAAGAAAAAAAAGTGGGAAAATTCGCGAAAATAGCGCTGGCACTTGCGAAAACATTTGAAGAGGTGCGGACAGATGGCAGTCTCCCAGCAGATGAGGTCTTAGTAGGGAAAAGCAAAGAAAAAAATAGTGTAATCGCGACCCAAGACCAAGAGCTGAAAAAGCAGATTCATAGCACGGTTTTAATAATCCGTCAGAAAAAATATATAGAACTAAAGCAAAGCGTTTAACCACAATCTTTAAAAACTCACTTTAAATACCAGATAAAAATGTTCTACGAAATTCAAGCAAAAACGCATATTAGGGTGCCTCCTGCGCTCTTAAAACTGCAGACAAAAGAAGCAGTGCTGCAGCAGTTAATAGACACATTTGAGGGATATATTACGCAGGAAATTGGATTTGTGGTAAGCATCACGCAGGTAGACAAGATTGGGGAAGGAACGATTATCGCAGGTGATGGGGCTGCGTATTTTGATACAGAATTTAAAATGCTGACATTTATTCCAGAAATGCAGGAATTAGTTGTAGGAAAGATTTCAGATATTACAAATTTTGGCGCGTTTCTAAGTTTGGGTGTGACAGATGGAATGATTCATGTCTCGCAGACAATGGATGATTTTATTTCATTCAGCAAAGCAAAAACACTAGCTGGAAAAGATTCAAAAAAAGTCTTAAAGGTAGGGGACAAGTGCAGGGCGCGCATTATCGCGATCAGTTATAAAGACATTTCCAGTCCTAAAATTGGATTGACCATGCGCCAGCCGCAATTAGGGGCGTTGCGCTGGGTAGAGGAAGATCAGAAAAAAGAAAAACCAAAAAAGGAAAAGAAGGAGAAAGCGTAGATGGCCAAGAAAAAAGTCTGCAGAAAATGTAAGATTTTTGTGAAAGGAAATGAATGCCCGATTTGTAAAGGCTCAGATGTGACTGCGAGCTGGAAGGGAAGAATTATTATTGTTGATGCTAAAAAATCAGAGATCGCGAAAAAATTAGGAATAAATGTGGGAGGGGAATACGCGATTCGTATTAAATAAAGATGGCGCTAAAACAAATCACGGAAATAGAATCGCCATTATTGGGAAGAAAACGATATACGTTTGAAATAGATCATCCAGGCAAGGCGACGCCGAAAAGAGCGGAAATAAAAGAAGAGATCGCGAAAAAAGTAAACACAACGCCTGAAAAAGTGGCGATCCGTCATATTTTCACGCAGTTCGGAGCTGAAAAATCAAAAATTATTGTATATATTTATAATGATGAAAAAACATTAAAGCGGTTGGAGCCGCCCAAAGGCAAGAAATCCGCGCCGAAACAAAAAGCTGCTCCTGCAAAGAAATAAACATGGCGAAGAAAAAAGTAAAACCAAAAAAACCAAGCGAACGCTGGAAAAAATATAAAGTGTCTGGAAACAAGGTAGAACGGCAGAAAACCTGCCCAAAATGTGGACCTGGAATGTTTTTAGGAGCTCATAAAGATCGGGTTACATGCGGGAATTGCCACTACACAGAATTTCTAAAAAAATAATAAGTAAAATCCAGAAATAGTGTGCAAATGAGGCTCTTTGAAACTAAAAAGAAAGACGCTTGAGAGGAATTCTTCCTTCCCGCATACGTCTATAATTCTGTTCGCTGATAAAAAACGCGGCTCCATCTGCTGCAGATTCTAAAAAAGAAGGAGGTTCTCGTTCTTGGAGAGTTGTATAATCATCTTGTGGACAAACAAGAGTAGATTGGAAGAGTGAAGGAGAATAAGGCGCTGGTGGAGAGATAAGCCCTAATTTTTGTCGAAACGCATAGTCTGCGAGATTAGGGCAGGGACCGCCATGTTGAAAGGTATAAGTTCTGCTTTGGGATTTTTTCATGAGCATAAACCCAAGAAGAAGCCCTTGCGAGCGTTCTCCCTGGGAAAAAGAGGTGATAAAGAATAGAAGTAAAGCAACTATATAAAAACTTCCTTTAGGGATATAACTGCGTATAACGCCCTTTAAAGGATGTTCTAGAAGGAAGAAAATAAGCAGGTAAAAATTCAAAAAAGAAGTATAAACCCAAGAAGGATAATCCGAAGAAAATCCTCCCTGGGAAAAAGAGGTGATACAAAAAAGAAGCGAAGCCCCTATTTAAAGTTTTCTATATGTGGCTACTTAGTAATAGTGACATTATTTCCGTGAAACTATTCTGATCGTGTTATAACTTTTTAAGAGCCTGCGGTGCAGCTGGGCAAGTTCTTGTGGCGCAAGCCTTTGCCCATATCGTTCAAACATCGCGCAGACAGTATTATACGCGCGTGCTGCGGCAGCGTATTCTTTCTTCTGGATCAAAAATTCAAGCCCGATGACAGCTGTTTCAACAGCTTTTCCAGCAGGCACAAACTCAAAGCTGTGCAAGGATTCTCCAGAAAGCTTTTCAGAGAGGTGCAAGGATGGTCTCTTGACATGCGCTTGCTCTAATCTCCGAAGTTCTTTCAGCTCAGAAAGTTCCCGAAGCTTTTGCGCGGAAGTAGTTTCTGGAGTCTTAAGCGGACGGGTGGGAAGAGTGACGCTTCGAATAGAGACTGAAGGTGCATGGATTTTTTTACGTTCAAGTCCTTTTAACTGTGTTTCTTTAGGAAGATGGTATAAATCTTGGATAGTCTGCGCAAATAAACTTTTCAATTCTGGTCTGGCTATGCTGCGGATAGGTTTTGGTTTCAAAAATGCGGGGACATGCAGGAATCGGGCTCGTAAACGCTGTTTGACTTGGCGCTGTTCTTTCTCAAGGGAGGATAATGCTGTCTGTTCTGGTAGTGCGTAGATTCCCAATAAACGTTCAGCGAATTTTTTGCCGACATGGGCTTGCCGTATAGTGATCTTTTCTGGTTCAGGCAGTGGAGGCAGGACAAGCTGGCCAGAAGAGGCAAGCAGTTCTTCTCTGAAGACAGAAACGCTTAAGCTGACAGTCGCGAAGAGTAGTAATACAAATAGATACATAAAATTAGGGATAAAGACAAGGTCTGGAGTGCGGTAATGTTGCACAAGATCTTTAATATTAAACGACAAATCAAGCCGTGGTTTCTTTGCCTTTCCAGGTTCTTCAATAAACGCGAATTGGATCTCTCCTTTATCGCTTAACTTCGCTTTGATCTTTCCTCCGCCAACTTGGAAAAAACCTGTTGCGGCAGTAGAACCGCCGCCACCACCGCCTCCGCCACCACCGCCTCCGCCACCACCATGTTCAGCGCCAGGAACAACAATAATAGTATTCGTAGTTGATTTTGAATTGCCAGAAAGGTCTGTAGTAGTGCAGCTCGCGGTATGTGTTCCTATAGCAGGTGTATATGTCCCTGAACAAGCTGCGGATTTAGCTGCGGGAGCGGAACAGAACGAAGCTCCATCCACAGACAAGTCAACACTAGTGACATTGACATTATCAGAACCGCTGCAGGAAAGGGTTAAGCTGGATCCAGCAGGAACACTAATAATCGAAGGCTGACCGTCTGAAGTAAGGCCTAAAGAGGGGAAGACAGTATCATTGCCCAAAGTATAAATACTATATCCATTAAAACCAGCGATATTCACCCTAAATTGTTGCGTCTCTCCATCAAAGTGTTCGCCATCGCAGGTAGGAGGCAAGCAAGCGACGCCATTAAGGTATGAGATAGGATAAAAGATACCTAAAAGGGTACGGTTGATATATCGAAAAGAAGTATTGGCTGCCGCGTCGAATTTAGGAATCGCTGTGCCATTGACAATAATAGAATTAAGGGTAACAGCAATTTTTCCAGAGGTGTTCACAATTCCGTCAGTGGATGAGAATGTGAGTGGATTCACATACGTAATGCTTCCATTTTGTGATCCAAGAGGTGAACCGCTAAGAGTTGTGTTGGAAGAAGCGAAATACAATGCAGGCCCAAGCGAAGAAGCGTTGATAGTAACGCCTGATGAGTTGATGACAGCGAGATCTAAAACAGTATTTGGGCCGGGAGTCAAGTTAGCGGTCATAATAGTCGCATTTGTTGTGAAAAGAAGGGAAAGCCCATTTGCGTAATCTGTTGAGGAGATATTGTTAAGGCTTGCTTCTCGAACAGAAGTCAGGGAAAGGCCAAATCGAACATTGGTAAAACTGACATTATTTGTGGAAAAGAACGCGCTGGAGGTGATATTAATAGCAGTATTCGATACGTTGAAGAAAGAAACATTTCTCAAGTTGGTATTATTTGAAGAAAAGAAAACAACAGCCTGGCTGACATTTGTAAACCAAGAGTTAGCGAGAGTAATGCCTGAAGATTGAATGCCATAAAGTGCCGCTGTTGTGAATCCGCTGAAGTTGTTTCCTGATCCAACAGTGATATTCGCGCTTCCTAGTGTGAAGTAAATGCCTCTGGAAGTTCCAGTAACAGGTTCCGTGAAGAGACGGTTTCCAAATAAAGAAGTATTGTATGCGTTTCCAAAAATAATCTGTCCAGAACTTGCAGTAGATCCAGTGAATGTATTGTTCAAGATCGTTGTGTGGTTAACGCCAGCCACAATTCCATAAGTCAGGTTCACGAAAGTAGTATTGAAAAGCATGCCATTATTTGCCAAACCAGAAGAGACAGTCTCGGTCGTGCTGTCAAATCCATTGCTGAAATCAATGCCTTCCAAATAAGTATTGATGACGCAATTCTGTACAGTCACATTTGTATAAACGCTGTTGTTGATTGCCGCGCCGCTGCTTCCATCCTTTCCCGTAAGGTTATAATTGCCGCAGTCAATAACCAGATTATTTGCCCCAAGAATAATTGCGTTTCCAGGGCATTGTATACCTCCAGTGTCATTGCCTAGATGCTCGCTCATTAAGACATCACTAGTAGCGACAACACCGCAGCCGAAGAGCGTAATAAAGCGTGTCTCAGATCCATTGACATTGCTCGCCGCGTCAGTTAAAGTTGCATTGTAATAATATTTTCCCTTGCGTTTTAATCCAGAGAAGTTAAACGTATTATTTTCTGTCGCGGAGCGCATCACAAAGAAAGTAGTATTGAAGAAACTAGAATTATAAATGGTATACGTGATATTCGCGGGATTAAGGTCTGAAAAGCTGACGTTGACAATAAATGAGTCGCTGTTTCTAAAAGAGTTATTGGTTGGTGTAGGGAAGACAAAAACAGGATTAGATATTTGTGAGCTGTTTCCAACGCTGTAATTCGAAAAGCCAAACGCGGTGAAGCTGGTTGTATTCAGATTCGCATC
>JACRKJ010000031.1 GCA_016219825.1 Candidatus Woesearchaeota archaeon
CGAATGTCCGAATGATCGGAACGAACCGCGCGAATACAATTGTCTTGCCGCCATGGTGCTCATAAAAATGATGCGTTTTTTCTAGGTATTTCTTGTTCAGAAACCATATCTTCTCGCGCTGGAATAAAGTTGGTCCAAGAAGATGTCCAATCCAATAATTAATAGCGTCACCGGTAATTGCCGCAAACGCAAGTAAAATAAATAAAAAACTTAATTTTAATGAGCCGCGCGCGGCTAATGCCCCAGCGGCGAATAACAGGGAATCCCCAGGAAGAATCGGCATAATGACGAATGCAGTTTCAAAAAAAACAATCGAAAAAAGGAGGAGATAAGTCCAGACTCCATACGCCTGGATGATAGAGCTTAGATGAAGGTCAAGATGCAGGATAAATTCAATGAATGTTGAAATAATAGGCATACAAAGCTACATACCAAGTCATTAAAAAAGATAACGGAAAAAAAGAAAAAAGAAGATTATATGAAAGAATACTGAACAAAAACAGGTTTACTGTGACTGTTCTTTCTTCTTAGAATAGCATGCTCTGCAAAATACAGGTCGGCCTTCTTGTGGTTTAAACGGAACTTGCGTTTGAGCGCCACATTCAGCACAGACTGCATCGTGCATTTCTCTTGGTCCAGACGAGAAGTTTGATCTTCCACCGCCTCGAGAACCGAAATCGCGATACTCCATGGATGTCCTACCTCCTTAGGTAAAAAGCAAAGTTCTTTACGAGAAAGAGTTCTTTTGCTGATAAATCAAAAATAATCAGGGTATTTAAAGCTTGCGAAGTGTAAATCTGAGCCAAAAAATAGGAAAAAACAGAGTAGAGGATAGTAGAAAATACGTTTTCAGTCCCTAATAAAGCGTAGGGATCTAAGCCCTGAAAGAGCAATGAATAAATGAGGTTAAGAAACCTTTATAATCCATAAACTTTCTAAATCAATTAATGAAATCGTTTGAAAAGATTATTCCAGATACAAGCATTATCATTGAAGGTATTCTTTCAGAAAAACTGGGAACAGAATGGAAAGCTGAAACAGTCATTATCCATCAAGCGGTCTTAAGTGAATTAGAGCACCAGGCAAACCAAGGAAGATCGATTGGCTATTTAGGGTTAGATGAGATTAAATTGCTGCGTGAAAAAGCAGACAAGGGGGGGTTTGTATTAGACTTTAAAGGAAAAAAACCAAATATAACAGAAATCAAATATGCCTCATTAGGAGAAATTGATAGTTCAATCAGGGAATTAGCGTATGATGAGAACGCGACGTTAATTACAGGAGATAAAATACAGCACCGAGTGGCGGAAGCAAGAGGAGTAAAAGTAGAATATCTTAAACCACGGGAAACTGGCGGAAAAACATTAAAAATTGAATCTTTCTTTGATCCAACAACGATGTCCGTCCATCTCAAAGAAGGTGTCCTGCCATTCGCGAAAAAAGGATTTCCAGGAAACTGGCAGTTTGCGCAATTAGCAGATAAGATCATAGACCAAGACACAGTGCAAGAGATAGCGAGAGAAATCATTGAGGAAGCCAAAAAAAGAAAGGATTCCTACATTGAAATTGAGCGTACAGGCTCAACCATTGTCCAGTTGGGGACATTTAGAATTGTCATGACCAGGCCGCCTTTAGCAGATGGCTGGGAGATTACCGCGGTCCGCCCTGTGAAAAAATTAACATTAGAAGAATATAATCTAAGTGAAAAATTAATTGAAAGAATTGAAAAACAGGCGGAAGGGATTTTAGTCGCTGGCGCTCCTGGTATGGGAAAGACAACATTCGCTGCAGCAGTAGCGGTGTTTTATGCAGAAAAAGGAAAGATCGTAAAAACCATTGAAGCGCCGAGGGATTTAGTATTGCCAGACAGTGTAACGCAGTATGCGATAAGCCATGGCGATCCGCAGGAAATTCACGATATTTTATTATTGACAAGGCCTGATTATACATTATTCGACGAGATGCGGAACACGAAAGATTTCTTATTATTCGCGGATTTACGTTTAGCAGGTATTGGGTTGGCAGGTGTTATTCACGCGACAAATCCAATCGACGCGATTCAAAGGTTTGTGGGGAGGATTGAATTAGGCGTTATTCCTCACGTTATTGACACAGTTATCTTCATAAAAAACGGACAGGTAGCGAAAGTCCTAAGCTTGGAGATGACAGTTAAAGTTCCTTCAGGTATGACAGAAGCAGATTTAGCGCGCCCAGTTGTGGTGGTGACAGATTTTGAGACAAAAAAAATGGAATATGAGATTTACAGCTATGGTGAAGAGACCGTAGTTGTTCCAGTGACAGAAGAACGCCAGTATGATCCGACAAAACTCTTAGCTGCGAGGCAGATTGAGCAGGAAATGAAAAATTATGTAGGAAAGGCAAAGGTAAAAGTCTTGGCGAACAACAAAGCGGAAGTCTATATCCCAACAGAGGATATTCCAAGGATTATTGGAAAGCAAGGGAAGAATATTGAAAAGATTGAGAAGCAGTTGGGATTTAACATTGACATTAAAGAGTTGGATGAGTTCAAAAGTCCGCAATCATCAGAAGAAAAGCAGGGGATTACGTATAAGGTAGAAGAAACAAAAAACGCGATTATTTTACGCATTGCGGATGAGTATGCTGGAACACCTGCGGAAGTCTATGTAGACGGCCATTTCTTATTCACGTCAACAGTCTCTAAAAAGGGAGACATTAAAATTCATAAGAAGTCTAAGCTTGGCCAGACGCTGGTGGATGATCTGCGGAATCAGCGGAAGCTCGAGATTCGGGCATAAGGTATTTGATATAAACAGGAACTTTTTTTAAGCTATGGTCTTCTCGTGTAGAACAAAGCGAAAAAGAGCGGTTCTGGAGAATAGTTCTAAACAAAGGGATGCTGTCCTGCCAGAGCATTCGTTCAACGCCTGATTTGCTTAAAGCAATCATTGACGCGTCTAAGAAAAAACCATAGAAAAAACGAGGATCAAATCCATTTGGAACAACTGCTGGATCATATGTGAAGAGAAGAACGCGCATGCCATAAAGGGTCTGCTCTTGAGAGTCACCTTCTTCTTGGACTGAAAAATAATCCTCTTTGTAGAGCGCGATATGGAGCAGGCGTGGATCATTATGAAAGGACGCGCTGGTATAAAACGCATTTCCCTTTGAAAGAAGCATAGAAAGGCCTTGTTGCTCAGCCTTATTTAAATTTTTATCAAAATACTGTATGACTGCTGGGGGAAAACGCCCAGCTGGGACCAAGGGGGTAAAAGAGATTTGCTGGGACAAAGAAGCAAGTTCTTTAAACGCGGTTTGATAAGAAGCAAGCGCTTGCTCTGCTTTTGCGGCGTACAATTTTTGAAGTTTGTCAGGATAATAACCCCGGACAGTGTTTGGGTTTTCAAAAGGAAAAACATCCATCCATTCTTTATCCATCTGTTTGATCTCACAAAGGAAGTCCTCTAATTGTTTTGCGCAATTTAATGGATCTTGAGCGATATGCGCATCTGTCAGGTTTCTGAATTGCCGTTGAAGATCGTCTAACTTTTGTTCTAGGCTCATGCCTGAAGGCTTTACAAAAAGCATGCCATTGCCATCAGTTCCAAGAACATGGACGCGCTGGAAGTAGTCAGGAGAAATGCTATTGTCAGGAGCGAGCGGAAGAGTATCTATTGCTTCAGGTGAAGGAACAACAAAAGGGATGCCGCCAGGAAAAGTGCCGGCAATTTCCCCTTCATCAAAAATAGCGGTTACATGCTCTCCGCGTTTGAATGCTTCAGCAAAAACAACATGTGGGGAAAAGACCTGGTTTTTATGCAGAGAAATTGTTTTAGCTCCTTTTTTCCCAGGAATAGTAAAGGAGTAAACTTCCAACGTCATTTCTGCTGCCATAAAAAAGAGAGCGTAAAAAGTTTTTTAAAATGGATGGTTGGTTTATTTTTGCTCTTCTTTCGCCTTCTTTAAATTCACAAAGGTAGAGGCGACATCCACAACATATTTTCCTTCTTCAAGCTTATAGACAAGTGGATCTCCTTTAAACAAGCGGACTAAATCCAATTCAAACTTGCCTGGCTTCATGACATTGACAGAGGCGAAATCAAGGATAACAGGCTTGTCATCTTCAGCATAATCCCCAATAATGTCCTTGACATCTTTCTCCATGCGCTCTTTGTCAAACGGGCTTAACTGCTGGATGGATTTCTGCGCTTCCTCAAGATGTTCTTTTTTGACAAAGAAAAAAAACTTTCCACCGCAAGTAGTGCATCCTTTTAAAATATCATTCTTTCCGTCTTCATATATTGTATTGCAATTGACGCACTGGTGGGGCATGAGAGAATTAAGATCTATCAACTTTTAAGGTTTATGGTATTAACAAGAGAATGTTGCTCAGATACCATCATGTAATGAATTTGGAAGATGTATTCTATGGCAGAATAAAACCAGATCCAGAAAGGTCAGATAAAGATTTTAGGCAGGCGTATAGATGGTTGGAAAAAGAAGTTGGATTTTACCCATTATTTCTAGCAGTGGGGGCAAGAGAAGAGAATATGCGGATGACAGGATATCAAAACCAGTGGATGCAGGGCAAACAGGGAGAAACAAAGTTGAACACTGTTCTTTTTTCATTTGAGGAAATTGAAGGGGTTTTTACAGATTATGACATCTGGCATCTTGTTTTGGGAGCGGGTGCGAAAGAGTATAAAATGCCTGAGCAGGATAAACAGATGTTATTCAAAAAGTCGTGGTCAAAAGCGAGATGGTTAAAGAAAGCAGATGAGAAAACAAATACAGTGCAGATAGTGACACCAAAATTAGATTTAAGGCAAGCAGGCAGAATCTGGGTGAGAAATAGAAGAACAAAAGAAAAGATGGAAGAAGAAGGATTTATAGGCGTAGAAATAAAAAGAATAAAAATCTATAATGAATAAAACTATCGTTTTTTATCCAGCGTCAGCAGCTCGATTTTATTCGGGTCTTTCTTGATTTCCTTGACAAGTGTGGCGGGGCCAATAATAGTCAGCCCTTCATTTCTCCGCAATAAAAAATGAGCGAGCCGTTTGCGCAGGATTTCAATCACGTCAGTCTCTCTTCGCCCATAATCAACGCTGCAGATCTCAATGCCTTTAAACTTTCTATCGATCTGCTCCATCGTTCTTTTAATCAGTTCAGATTCTTCAAAGGGAGCTAGTCTTCCTTCAATCAGAATAATCCGGTCATCCTTGACAGATTTTAGAATTTTCTTGATCTTGTCATCCAATGGCAGCCCAACAAGTTCATGGTACGGAATATATTGCAAAGTTAACAATTACATCACCTCACGAGTTTAAAGAGTTCCTCGTAAAACTCATCAAGATTATTCCCGAATTCAGCGGAAACACCAATCACAGGATACTGCGGAAACGCTGCTTCAATTCTTTTAACATCAGATTTTTTCAGATCCACTTTATTCGCGACAATCAATACAGGTGTATCTCTCGCAGCGAGGTTTCCAATGATCGTGATATTCACTTGGTTATAAGGATTCTCAGTCGCGTCTAAAACAACGAGAACACAATCCATTTCATCCAGCCATTTGATGGAATCAATCACTCCCTTCGTTGCTTCCTTCGCGCGTTCTTTCGCGTCTTTCGGGCTCATCTTGAATTTCAAAAAATCTTCATAATCAATTTTTGTGGCGATGCCAGGAGTATCAACCAAATTAAACGTTAATTCTTTTCCTTTATGTTTCACAACAACATTCTCTTTCGTAATGATTTCTCTTGTCTCATGAGGAATCGGAGAAGCTTTGCTCATTTCCTCGCCTAGCCAGTCTTTGCAGATTTTATTTGCTAATGTTGATTTTCCAGCGTTCGGCGGACCATAAATACCTAGTTTTAATTGCTGTCTGCGGCGAAACAATCGCGTAAACCATGAAAAGAAACTCCACACATTTTTTGCCATACGCAATCATGCTAAGAAAGAAGCTGTTTTTAAGGATTTCGGTAAGAAAACGTATATTCAAGATGATTTATTTAGTATGGATCTCAACAATATCCCCTTCTTTTAGAATATGCTCTAACCCAACGCTTAATCCAGAATGCTTGACGCTTGTTCCCCAGATGCGCGCATATTGAAATTGTTTCACCAAATCTTTATGTACTTTCAACGCTAAATCTTTCACAGTGGATCCTTTCTCCAGGGCGACAGGCGGCCACGCTGCTTCTCTGCCAGGTAATTTTGTGCGGACCCAGATCAATCTTAAGCGCCCCCAGACAGCTTGCGGGAAATCATCAACCCAGCAGACAGGATACGGGCAGGAAAAATTCTTCATAAGTTTATTCACCATAACGATTCCAGGCTTCGCGAAAGAATCGCGTACATTTCGTTTTTGCAATGTTAAGCCTCCTGCTTTTAATTCTGTTTCAATAGCAGCTAAATCAGCAGCAGGATCTTTTGTTCCATCAACGACAAGGCAGACAAGATCTGCGCTTTTTGCGATGGCTAAGAATGAAGGCCCCTTTTCACTTGAGCTGTAGCCAGGAAATAACGCGGGAAGTTCAACAACCTGGATTTTAACGCCTTGATGTTCCATAACGCCGACTTCAGGAACTTTTGTGGTAAACGCGTAATCCGCGATTTCGACTTGTGATTTAGTGAACCGCTTTAAGATCGTGCTTTTTCCGGAATTCGGAAGCCCTAACAGCACAACCTGCGCTGCCCCTTCTTTTTTGACTGCAAAACTAAACCCAGCCCCCTTCTTAGACTTCTTGTCCTTTTCAATTTGTTTTTTCAGTTTAGAAATTTTAGTTTTGATTTCTGAGCGCAACGTTTCAGCCCCTTTATGGTCAGGACTTACAGAAAGCAGATGCTCTAATGCTGCAATTTTATCTTCTGGAGTTCTAGCTTCATTCAAACGCTTCTGCGCTTCCCCATATTCATAACCTGCGTTGACTGGCATAAAAAAACAGGGAGACTTAGTTTTATAAAGCTTGAGTTCTTAAAAGACAATATGGGAAAGGTAAAACTATTTAGAATAAAAAAAAGTGAAAAGCGTGCGGAATTTATATTAGAGAAAACGCAGGACATGATCCCCGTAACGCAACAGATAGTGCGTTCTTCAATCAAGAACCAAATAAAGGTTGTAGAATTGTTAAAAAAGTTCCGTGTTTGGAAAAGAGCATGACAGATCATTACTTCACAAAACAACCAGCGTCAAAATTAAGGGTTTTTGAGAGAATGGAAAAAATAAAAGATCAGGAAATAACATTCTTTACAGCGTCAAGCACGTTCTCGCCAAAAAAAATAGACCGAGGAACAAAAGTATTGATCGAATACGCGAGCATACAAGACCATCAAAAAGTTCTTGACCTGGGCTGCGGATACGGCATTGTTGGTTTAATCTTAAAAAAAATAAATCCATCCATCGAAATAACATTAACAGACATTAATGAGAGGGCAGTGGAAACAGCGAAAAAGAACTTTGCATTCCACAAATTAAAAGCGGATATCTTTCAGAGCGATGGTTTTGAAAAAATAAAAGAAAATTTCGATAGCATTGTATTAAATCCGCCGCAGGCAGCGGGGCTAGAGATCTGTAAAAGATTGATCAAAGAATCATTTTTGCATCTAGATCCAAATGGAAAATTACAGGTGGTAGCGAGGCAGAATAAAGGCGGAAAAACCATAAGCAGGTTCATGGAAGAAGTATTCAAGAATGTAAGCATAACTGCGAGAAAATCAGGCTATTGTCTATATACAAGCCAAAAACAACCTTTTTAAACCTTCTTTAGATAGATATTATATGGCTGCGTCATTAACGATAACAAGGATATTATCGGCGTTTCTCATCTTGATATTAGGCATTGTTTTTGGCAGGATCATAGGGAATATTCTTAAAAGAACCTTAAAAAATGTCGAGATCAGCGCGTTATTAAAGAGGGAATTGAACCTAAAAGTGGAAATTGAGGGGTATTTAAGCAATATCGTCAAATACAGCATTTATTTTCTTACAGTAATCACATCATTAACTCAAATAGGAATATCGTCAAAAGTATTAATCCTAATTTTAATGGTGTTTTTAGTGATTGTTGGAATATTCATTCTCCTGGCAGTCAAAGATTGGATTCCAAATATCCTTGCCTGGTTCTACATTATCAAAACACAAAAGATAAAAAGAGGAGAAACCATTAGAATCAAGGGGATAGAGGGGCAGGTTAGTCATATCGGTTTATTGGAAACAAAGATCAAGACAAAAACCGAAGAAACTGTCTTCATTCCAAACAACGCGTTTATTCGGGAGGAAGTCATTAAGAAATAATGGTGCTCGCGTATCTCTTAATTACAACAATTGGATTGGACGCAGCGAAAGTGGCGAAAGATCTTACAAAGATTGACGCAGTCGATAGTGTCCATTTGATTTATGGCGAATATGATATTATCGCGAGGGTAAAGACAAAGAATTTGGTTGAATTGCGGGAAACAACATTAGAAAAGGTGCGCCAGGTAAAGGGTGTTGAAAAAACGACAACACTGATTGTAGCGGACATTACAAAAGAAACAGACAATCCTATACGGTTACATTGAATGTAATTTCAGCATATCTTCTTCAAAGAAATGTAATTTTCCTGGAACAATAATGCAGTGGGGAATAGCTGAAAAAGGCGCGGTGAGCAAATCCTTTACTTTTCCATATTTGATGATCGCTTGCGACGTCCCTAACGCGGCGCACCCAATGCAGGATGTCTCTCCAGTAAAGATGTTCTCATGCCGCTTGTTTTCAATGTGTAATAATATCTTCAATGCTTCAGCGACAGCCATATATTTTTGCTCTTCAGGTTTCAGGTCTAATAAAAATAATGTGTGTAATCCTAATCCTAAATTTTGTTTGAGCACATCATAAGGACTTTCAATAGGCAGTTCCTGCGCGAAAAAAGGAAGGGAAGTGACTTGTCCAAATTTATATAAACTTAACCCAGTATCCCCGACAGCGGTTAAAATAGAAGTGTTATGGATAAACTGGACAGGCACATGCTCTTGTTTCGCGTGCAGATACAATTCTAAATGTGTAGTCGCCCCAAACACATCCCCAACAATGAATAAAGCGATGTCTTGCTTTCTTGCTTTCTCTAATAACGCGTCAGATTCGACAAACGCGCGTGTTGCAGGCTCAATCTTTTTCCCAATTGCGTTTTCTAATTGTTTCACGCTTCCTAAGTAGGGAGACGTATAAATATCAAGGTAGACTTCAGAGCAGCTTTTTGCTAAAGCGTATCCTCGCAATGTTAAGTCACGTTCATCTTCTAACCCAAGTCCGATAAGGTACAGCATGAGAAAAATCAAACAAGGCGGACTTTATATCCTTTGCCAAAACAGCTAATACCCCGCCAAATGCGAGTGAAGAGAGGGAAAATAGGAGAAATGAAAGGATAAACGCGAGAATAAAAAAAACAGCGTTCAGGATAAAATGAAAGCGTTTCTTGCGGATGGTTAAGATCGTTCCATACGGAAACCCATACAAAAAAACAAGGGATGAAAAAAGTTCTTGTCCTGAAAAGAGTCCAAGCGAGAGGAAGAAATAGGGAAAAGAAAAAAACCATCCAAGAATGATTCCCAAGAGAAAGAGCCAAGCTGAAAAAGGCGCAGGCAGAAAAGAGAGGAGTAAAAGTAGCAATACAACGTCAGAGAGTAAAACAAAGTAACGAAAGCCTGGTTTTAATTCTTCAGGGGAGAGAAGCGCTAAAAGAAGTCCAATATATTGTCCGCAAAACGCAAGAAGAGCTGAGAAAAACATAAGTCTAGAAGCATAAACGTTCTTATAAACCTTAACATAGTAAATTGGCATTCCGCGGCTATCCCAATCACAGCAGAGCTGTGGGGCATTACGCCGCGGGAAAGTCACTCCAGAATTCCCCACCCCACAGTTCTTTCTCGATCTCGGGAAAATGCTGAAACATCTGTTTCGCAGTGATA
>JACRKJ010000032.1 GCA_016219825.1 Candidatus Woesearchaeota archaeon
TAAACCGCTTTCAAAAGCGGAGAAGCGTGCGGAATCCATCATGAATTCATAAAATGCGGCAATATTTCTTTGGATATTTTGATCATCAAATCGTTCTGCCAAATAATCAAATGCGCGTTTTTCATCAGGAGTTAAGCATTTTGCTATGATAGCATCAAGACGTCTATCGCGATGGTCTTCAATCCCTTCTTGTCGTAAATATACTTCAAGTTCCATGCAAAGACAAAAAGAAAAAAGGTTATAAGCTTAGTCAAAAAAGCCCGCGACGCAGATGACAAACAGGCAGGAAGTTTATAACTTGGAATGATGAAATAATTATATGTATAAACCAAATTTAAATTATAATCTTGCGGAGTTTGTAGGTATTCTTTTAGGGGATGGTTATATCTGTAAAACGGAAGTAAAGATCTCGTTTGATAAAATCCTAGATAAGGAATATGTGCTCTTTGTTAAAAAATTAATTTATAAGTTATTTAAAATTAAAGCTAAATCTTATCCTCGTTCTACTGATGGAACAATCGATATAAGAATTGCTAAAAAAGAATTTGTCTCCTATCTAATTGATGATTTGGGTTTGCAATATTCTCCAAAACATGGTCGTGCAATCATTCCAAATAAATTCTATCTAAGAAAGTATTATTCTGCATTAGCACGAGGTTATTTAGATACTGATGGATGCATTGTCGACACAGACAATAATGGTACACAATATCCGCGAATAGAAATGAAGATTTGTAAATCCCCAATGCAAGCCCAATATATCGAAATTTTAAAAAAATTAAAGTTTAAGTTTGGGGCGTACAATATTAGTAACGGGGCAATAAGAATTCAAATGAATGGAAAAAAAGAGCTAGCAAAATGGATGAAATTGGTCGGATCAAATAATCTAAAGAATGTTCAAAAAGCAAATCGGTTTTTATAGAAAGTCTAAAAAAATAAATAGCGGGGGTTGGAGATCCAGGAAGACCCAAAGAGTCTGTCCATTTGAACCAACGACCTCTACCCAAAATAACCAACAAGGTTATTCAATCGGGTTATGAGCCTTCCGCGGCATTTATCTTCCCAACAAAGTGCCTCGACGGACACTCCTAGAAAGACAAGATTAACAAAAGTTAATCATTCTGTCCTACCCCGCTGAATTTATCGAACGTGACAGCTTATTTAAATGTTTTGTAAGAAAATGAATTCTTCAATTTATTCGAAAAGCTCAAGAAAGAAGTATGTATTTTAGTATCTATTTATATTACTACTAATAAATGATTAAAAAGAAAAGATTTATATAATCTAAAAGATCTTGAACTTGTATTGGAACGTAAAAAAGAAGTACTTTCATGTCATTCGTCAATTTAAAAGAACTAAAAGAAGTAGAGAAGCAGATTCTCAAGGGGATTTCTGTAGTAGATACGCCAGAAGAAATAAAGACTGTAGCTGGATTTGATGTAAGTTTCCACGAGACAAAATCAATTTGTTCTGTTGTGGTTATAGATGTAAATACATTGGAAGTAAAGGAAAAACGATATATTCTAAGCGATGAAGTAATGGGATATCGTCCTGGGTTTGAGGCGTTTCGTGAAGGTCCGGCGATTATTGAAGCGTCAAAATCATTGGAAATACAGCCTGATATAGTAGTTATAGATGGAAACGGCGCGTTGCATCCAAATAAATTGGGAATTGCGAGTTACGTTGGAGTTTTAATGAACAAGCCGGCGATTGGTGTTGCGAAAGAATTATTGTTCGGGCAATTAGATGAAGATAAGATCATGTTAAATGGAGAACAGCGGGGAACAGCGCTGCGATTGCGGCAATTTGCCAATCCCGTTTTTGTAACGCCTGGACATAAAATAAGTTTAAATAAATCTGTAGAGCTTATTAAAAAAGTCGCTGGGGAAAATAAGTTGCCATTGCCATTGCATTTAGCGCATAAAATCACATTAGAAGTAAAGAAGGATTTAAAGGAAAAGAAAATACAAACTTGAATCCTAAAAGGATTATCGCAGAAACCAGAGGTTTCCGCACCTTCCTCAATTATTTTTTAAAAGCAAATCTATTTAAGAATCAAAAAAAGAATGCTGAAAATGGAATACAATTATAAAAAAATAAGAATAGGTCCGTTAAACACATCCAATATTGAAATCACTGATTTACTCAAAGCGTGGATTGCTGTTTCTATCGCCTTTGGCATTGTCTTCGGAAAAAACCAATTTGGAAGTTATCTGAATAGTTTTATTCTAGCAGCTGTTGTGGTTGGGTCTGGCTTTTTACTACATGAATTGGGGCATAAGATTATTGCCCAGCGTTATCATTATTTCGCGGAATTTCGAGCATTCAATGAAATGTTGTTTTTAGCGATTATCATGAGTTTTTTTGGATTTGTTTTTGCAGCTCCTGGAGCGGTGATGATTCAGACAGACCAAGTAAACAGAAAACGAAATGGGAAAATTTCAGCGGCAGGCCCATTAGTAAATATTTTCTTAGCTGGCGCATTTATTATTGTCCTTCTGTTAAGCTCAGGTTTTCTTAATACTCTGGCGCAGTATGGAATAAGAATCAATGGCTGGCTCGCGTTGTTTAATTTAATCCCAGTCTGGAACTTTGATGGGGCGAAAGTCTGGAGATGGAATAAGCTAATCTGGGTGAGCATGGTAATAGTTGCGGCGGTGATTGTATTCATCTTATAAGGAAGGTGCGGAAACCTCTGGTTTCTGCGACAGCGTTCTGAAATTAATTTTAAAACAGGGAATAAACTGCTGATAAATGAAAAGAAATCATTAAATACTCTCATAATAAGGAAAACAAAAAGATGACAATAAACAAAGAACAAAGAATTGGTGTTTTCGTTGATGTTCAGAATATGTATTACTCTGCAAGACAACATCACAGTTCTAAAGTTAATTTCAAGGAAATATTAAAGGAAGCTGTACAGGGAAGAAAATTAATTAGGGCTATAGCCTACGCAGTCAAAGCTGGAGAAAAAGACGAGGAATTCTTCCACAAGGCGTTGGACGCGATTGGGTTTGAAGTCAAATTAAAGGAATTGCAGGTATTTTATGGCGGGGCGAAAAAAGCAGACTGGGATACTGGAATCGCGATGGATATGATTGAGTTGGCGCCAAAACTAGATGCGTTGATCTTAGTGTCTGGCGATGGGGATTTTATTCCATTAGTGGAGCATTTGAGAAGGGCATTGGGCTGCAGGGTGGAAGTTATGGCATTTGGAAAAAGCACAAGTTCTAAATTACGGGAAGCTGCGGATGACTTTGTTGATTTAGATGTTAATAAAAAATATCTCTTGAAAAGCATATGAAAGAAGTGTCCTGCGGCGCGGTTGTCTTTAGAAGAGAAGCGCAGGAAATTAAAATTCTATTATTATTCAGAAAAGCGCATGATCAATATGCCGCATTATGGGACTGTCCGCGGGGGCATATAGAAACAGGAGAAACTGAGGAGCAAACAGCGCGAAGAGAGGTTCAAGAGGAGACAGGAATCACAAACTTAAAAATTCTTCCAAAATTTCGGGAATCCATTGACTGGTTTTATATGAAGTATGGAAAAAGAACGTTCAAACAAGCGATTTATTATTGCGCGGAAACAAAAGAAGAAAAAATAATATTATCTTCTGAACACCAAGACTACAAATGGGTCTCTTTTGAAGAGGCATTAACCTTAGTTAAATTTCCAAATACAAAACAAGTGTTGAAAAAAGCGCAGATATTTCTCCAAAGCAGTCTTTAAATAAGTTTGTATAAAAGAAAAGATATGGCGCTTCCCTGGATCAAGCAAAAAACATACGCAAAAGATTTCAAAACAATTCAGGGCGCATTTGATCCCTACAAAGACTGGGCATTGGATCAAAGAGGGTATTTTCTTATTCGATTAAATAAAGAAACAAAACAGATTGAAGCTGCGCATTGCACAAACCAGCATATTATTACAAATGTTATTACAGGAAAGACTGCCCAGGAAATTTATATTACCGCGATAAAGTTAGGATTGGTTGGATTATTGGAGCACGCCGCCTACCTCGGGAAGGAATTAAAAAAAGCAGAATATTGTTTAACAAATAACCAATTATATGAGCAAGAATGATTGTCTCTATTAAGTAGTATTTTAAATAAAATACGCAGTTAAAATGGTTTTATACAGTCTATAAGTCTAATAAAACGCCAAAGAGAAGGTTTTTATAACATAAAACCACAATAAACCTATGGAATTTGAGTTTAAAACCCAAAAAAAGGATGTTCATTTAGAGAGTTATGTCGCTGATGAAGATGTTATAAAAGCAATTCTCAAAGTCATGGCAAAATCAGCGAAATGGCAGGAACATGCAAAATCCCACCAAGGCGCGCATTTACAACTATTAGCAGCTCCAGGGTTTGAAATTAGTGCTATAGAACCTTTGCTTAAACAAACAAAGAAAGAGCCGCAAGTGCATTTACAACAAAGATTAAACACTGCGCAGGAATTCTCACAAGAAAAAGTAGTAAATGTCTACAGTCAAGCGCAAAATCTGCAAGGCGTTTATGGCTCCAATCAAAATTTTAATGCAGCCTACGGAAATCATAGCCATATGATGAGCTTGGGAAATGCCTATGAAAATAATCCAAATGCGATGGTCGTTGCAGGATGCCCATGCGGTTTAATTTTGCAGTTCACAGCAAGCAATGGAAAAGTAGTGGAAGAGAAAAAAGAAAAAAGCGCTGTAGGATTAAACCAAATGTATTCATTTAGTCATAGTTATGGGGGAAATAATCAATCTGGTTATCAATCACAATCAGCAGGCTACGGAAATAAACAAAACGTGGCTGTGCATGGATTCTGAAAAGATTTAAATATCAATCATTATCTTGCCACTAGATGGCAGAAAAATACAAAGTCCAGTTGGATCGTCCAGGCTGTATTGGCGCAGCTGCGTGTGCCGCGGCGAATTCCAAACGATGGGTCATGTCCCCCCAAGATGGAAAAGTAGATCTAACTGAAGGAAAACCGATGAAGCAAGAAGGGTGGCTTGAAACAGAGATTGATGAGGCTGAATTGGCGACAAATATCGAAGCGGCGAAAGCATGCCCTGTCGCGGTTATCCATATTCTTAAAAAAACAACAGGCGAGAAGATAGCGTAATTCTGAAGAAGGTATAGATAATGATATAAATAAAGCTAAAGATAAAGAAGAAATGGAAAAAGTCCCCTGCATTGAAACTAGAGGAGATTATTATGAGCAAGGTTTTCAGATGGGAGAAGTATGGAAAAATAAACTTCCATCTATTTTAAATCAAGTCTTTAATGCGGCAGTCAAGACCAATTGTTATTCGCTGTCTGTTCTAGAGCAGTATGCGCAAAAATATCTTTCGTATACAAAAAAGCATTTTCCGCAGTTCATTCAAGAAATCCAGGGCATTGCAGATGGTTCAAATCAGGAGTTTAAGAAGATATGGCTGTTGAATGTTGAGGAGGTTTCCTTTGATAAACAATTAGACCATTGTACGTCTGTAGTCTTAAAAGAAAGAGACAACTCCTATTCAGTAGTTCATAATGAGGATTTTGACATTCTATTTAAAAACAATGTAAGCGTCATTAAATCAAAAGATTGTACAAGCCTTGCGTTCGTGGGGATGATTCCAGGGTCATCAGTCAGCAAAAATAAGTTTGGTTTAATACAAGCAGTTGATTCATTGCATCCAAAAGATTATAAGACCGGCGTTCCAAAAAATATCATCTGCAGGGCAGTCTTAGAAGCGCATTCGATAGAGCAGGCAAGTAAAATCATCAACACAAAACAGCGGGCATCTGCGTGCAACCATATCTTGCTGCAAAAAGGCAGAGGGATAAACATCGAAACGACAGCTGAAGAAATACATAGCCAAAAAATACACGATCTTTTCATACACACAAATCATTATCTCAACCCATTGTTCAAAGATGCGTATCCGCTGCTTGGCTCAAAAGGAAGATACGCTCAATTGCGCACAGCATTAAAAAACCCAACAGCAAGAAGTATACATGTGTTATTGGCTTCCCATAACAAAGAATCCCCCATTTGCAGGCACGCGGTAAAAGATGAAGCAACCATCGCCTCAATCGAGGCAAATACAAAAAAATCATATTTTAAAGTTATTCCAGGGAATCCATGCACAAACAAACCATATCTTTATTAAGGAAAAGAAAAGAAAATGTATATGGGTTTGATTAAATCAATTCTCAGCCTCCTTATTGTGGGAGTTCTTCTGGTGGTTATTGCGCAAAGCTTTGATTTGACATATACTGGAAATGTAGTTAAGCAAGGATTTAGCACGCAGGCTGGATTGGCGCAGTTGGATGACTTAAAGGAGCAATATAATGTGCATTTGGATAATGTTCCGAATTTTATAAAAACCTTGATGAAAAACGAGCAGGCGAATGTTGAGATTGCTATGAATGACCAGGCGACAAAAAAGCTCGCTCTAACTGTAGAAAAAGGAAAAATTATAAAACTCGCGCAGGGAGCGCATGAAAAGCCGACAATGAAAGTGTGGACGACAGAAAAAATGATCGATGAGATTAGCAATGCTGAGCAGCCTGCGGATGCGCTGATAAAAGCAATTCAGGAAGACCGTATTACCTATAAGGCGTTGACATTCACTGGGCAGGCAAAAGTAACTGCGAGCAAGGTCGTGGTGGCGGTCTATTCTTTTTGGAAAGGATTAAAGGAAAAAGTTTAAGTAGTTTAACGTTGAGAATTATTTATGGAATTATTAACAATTCTTCAGGAAAAACCAGTCTACGCAGCTCTTGCTGTTTTAGGAATGATCCTTCTTTATTATATTGCATTCGGAAGAAAGAATAAGCAAACAGAGTCGTTGGAGAAGGAATATCAGGAGATTTTAACATTAGAGGAATATAAGGTAAAGGGAAGAACATAAATAGAAATCTTTAAAAACGTTCTTTATATCCAGATTGCTATGATTATTCCAGTAGCCTGTTTTAGTTGCGGAAGGCCAATCGCTCATTTATGGGAAGACTATAAATCAAGGGTGGCGAATGGGGAATCTGCGAAAGCAGTGATGGATCAATTGGGTTTAGAGCGTTATTGCTGCAGGTCTATGTTTATGGGCCATATCGACCTCTTGGAAACAGTGGCTAAATTCAAGAAAGCGTAATTCTTTTGTTAGGATACAAAAACATATAAACAAAAAGAGAAATTCTTAGGAAAAATGAGGGACGAACTATGGCTGCATCAACGATTAGAACAAATCTGGCAGTTATTGTTTCCAGAAGTTGAAAGAAAGAATACCGTTCTTATCCGGTTTAAAGGGCGATGGAAAAATAAATTTGGTCATATCAAGCGATTGAAAGATGGGAGCAGCGAGATTGTTATTAATAGACATTTTCAGCAGGAGTGGGTGCCTGAGTATATCATAGATTTAACAATCGCCCATGAATTAGTCCATTACATGCACGGATTTAACAGCCCGCATCCAAAACTGTATAAACATCCACATGCAGGAGGGATTGTCAATAAAGAATTAAAAAAACGTGGCTTTGAGCATATGCTGAAAAGAGAAAATGAATGGATAAAGAATGAATGGAGAAAAACAATAGAGATCCAGCAGCCAAGGCGTCAGCAAAGATTATTTCGATGGTGGTAATTTTTTTGGAAATCGCATATACTTCTTGCATGTTAAACAATAGTACACCACATTTTTATCTCGTGTCCGTACTCGATAATTTCCATCTTGAAAATAGGTATAACAGTGGTTGCAGAACTTCCGTTTTAATTCTCTAGGCAGAGGAAGATTAAACTTCATGGCTAATTTTCGTGCTAACTTAACATATTTGTCAGCAAGTTTAGAATTCAACTGTGCTTGCGCGAACAAGTGATAAATCTGTAGGCACACTTTCGTCTGTAATTCTGAAGAACGTTTTTTCATACATTTCTAGGGATACAAACCTTTAAAAGTTTTTATTATACGACCAACCGAGGGAGTATGGTAAAAAAAACATCGCGTATACCTGGATTCAGTAAGTTAACATTAGAGCAACGTATACAAAAAGTGGCAGAATTCGCTGATTTTTCTCCAGAAATGCTTAAGGCATTAATTGTTTCTCCAGATACAAAATTATCGGAAAGGATGATGGAATGCAGCGCAGGATGGTTTAATCTACCGTTAGGTTTCGTTCCAAACGTAATCGTTAATGGAAGAGAATATCTTGTGCCGTATGCTATTGAAGAGCCATCTAATATTTCTGGCCCGGCGAAGATGGCTTCTCTAGTAAGGGAAGGCGGATCATTGGAAGCGCGGTATCATGGTTCAATTATGGCTGGCCAGCTTCAGATAATTAATCTTCCAAGTATGCAAACTGCTCGGGAAGCAGTAGAACAAGAACGTGATAATCTCTTGAAGGAAATAAATTGCCAAAAAAACACAATTAATGCTTCAGGCGGCGGAGCAAAAGCAATTGAGGCAAAGCCTTATTTTACAGCAGGCGGAAATTTTTTAGTTATCCAAGTCGAATTTGATGTGTTGGAAGGATTTGGAGCAGGCCATATAACCAGAAGTATGGAAGAGATTGCTCCAACTGTCGAGCGCTTGACAAAAGGAGAAGCAAATCTGAGTATTTTAACCAATTATGCCCCAAAGAGATTAGTTGACGCAACATTAAAACTCCCGATTAGGTTATTAAAGCGTGAAAGGGAAGGGGAAAAGACAAGGACAGGGGAAGAAGTTGCGCAGAGGATGCTTCTCGCATACCAGTTTGCAGCAGAAAATCCGCAGCGTGCAGTAACGTATAATAAGGGAATTATGAATGGTGTCGATGCACTGTTGACTGCGACAGGAAATGATACGCGGGCGCAGGAAGCTGCAGCGCATAGTTATGCTGCGCGCGATGGAAAGTATCGCCCACTAAGCAGATGGAAAAAAGAAGGGGATTATCTCGTGCAAAGATTACAAATGCCTGTAACGCTTGGAACAATCGGCGGAATCATTAAATCTCATTCGCAAGTAGAGATGGTATTAAGAATTCTAGGGGATCCTTCAACAAAAGAATTATCTGAACTTGCAGCTGCGATGGGTGCACTGCAGGGAGCGGCAGCGAATTATACGCTTGTTACAAGGGGAATATCAAACGCGCATGGCGGCCTGAATTTATACAATCTTGCGACAAGCGCAGGAATACCTTTAGAGTATCTAAGCGGCGTTGTTGAAGAGATGCGGAGTTTGCCGAGGCCATCCTCTCATGCTGCAAGGCAGATCTACGAAAAGTTCTTAGCAAAGAATAAGTAATTATTTTTCTAAAAGATATGAAAAGAAAATAAGGCGGGCAACTTTCCATGCCTCCCGTACGGAAGTACAGTACCACATGAAACGGAGACCTGCTTGACTTCCGTGATCGAAACGAGAACGGGTATTTCCAGGTCCCTATGGTCGCCCGTAAGTGGGAATAATATCCCCTTTATAAAACTTTGGAGTATTGATTTTAAGAAGGGGCGTTTGATTCATATCCTGTAATTTTTAATCAGAAATAACTTTTACTCTCTGTTTGCCGGAATTTAATCCTAACTGTTCATCTAATTCTTCTGCAGCTTTTTCTAAGTCATTCAGCATTCTTCGAAGATCCTGCTGCAGTTCTTCTGTCAGTTCATGGAGTGTCTGTGTTCGCAATAAATAATGGTTGCCTTCATTAAGGATTAATCCGGAAGAGATAAGTTTTTTTAGATGATGGATGACAGTGGCTCTAGAAATATTGGAGCGCGCTGCCAATTCATCGCTGGTTAATCCCTTTCCTTTTCTTGCTGCTTTAATAAGTTCTACAAAAATGCGAAAACAGCTTTTTTCTTTATCCCGTTCTCCGAATAATCCAAATGACTGCGAGAACCATTGAAGTTCAGCGTTCAAATCTAAGTCCCGCGGCTTCCTGATTTTGGCGATAGTGATCTTCTGAATATCTTTTATCATCGTTTAAACGTCTCAATAAGGTTGGTTTATCTTAAATCAACGATCTATATAAAACTAGCTAATTCTATCAAAATTAAAAATACTTATTCTGCCTGTTCTGGATCTAAAGCAATTTCTTCTAATGATTTTTTCTTTTCATGAGCTGCGCGGTATTTTTCATATGCGTCTGAACCAGTATTTGTGAAAGCCCATGTGGCTGCTGCTGTGAGGACAGGGGTATAATCTCCGTTTGCTGCTTGGGTAATTGCATAGTCTATTCCTTGATACGTTGCGAAACAAAACGCGGATGTTCCTATGAGAAATCCATATTCAACTGGAGAGGTGATTTCTATATCTCGCTGCAACATCGTTTCTTTGGTGTCAAGTCGTCTTAAAAATGGGGGGATACGAAATGGGGTGGCAATGCAGGCATAGAATGATTCAACAGAATATCTCGTAAATTCCAAGCCAGCTCTCGCGAATCGAGAAGCGCCTTGTCTAAGGTCATGCAGTAAAGAAATTTCCTCGTTTTTCATGGAATCCTGCGTGAATCTGAAGTAGTTTAGATACTTTTCTCAAGAAAATTATAAATACTTAAAAGAATCTAGTAATTGATGCTAGAAAAAAAGATGCCTGTCTTGTTTATTGGCCATGGTTCTCCGCTGAACGCGATAGAAACAAATGAATATACCATAAATTGGAAAAGGATAGCAGATCAGATCCAAAAACCAAAAGCAATTTTGTGCATTTCAGCGCACTGGCTCAAAGAGGGAACAGCGGTCACAGCGATGGGCAAGCCAAAAACAATTCATGATTTCTACGGTTTTCCAGAACAATTATACAAACTAAGATATCAAGCCAAAGGGTCGTTAAAACTCGCGAAACAAATTCAGGAAATAGTGAAGACAGTGCATGTAGAATTAGATCAAGAATGGGGATTTGATCATGGAACATGGGCTGTTTTAATGCAGATGTATCCAAAAGCGAATATTCCAGTTGTACAATTAAGTTTAGATTATCAACTTCCTTTAGAAAAAGTAGTAGGGCTTGGAAAAGAGCTGAGTGTGTTGCGAAAAAAAGGGATATTAATTATTGGAAGTGGCAATCTTGTTCATAATTTAATGCAGATAAGTCCAGGCAGTGCTCCATTTTTATGGGCTGTAGAATTTGACGCGTTTGTGAAAGAAAATGTAAAAAAACGAGATGATCAAAAAATAATAAACTATCTGCAGCATCCTGCCGCGGTTCTTGCCCAGCCGACAAATGACCATTACCTGCCATTATTGTATATTCTAGGTGCTGCAGAAAAAGAAGAGCCATCTTTTTGTAATGAAAAAATAATATATAGCTCAATTGGGATGAGATGTGTCCTGTTTGGGATGAAGCTAAAATAGGCTTTTCTAATGTTGATGAGCAGACAGCTGGTTTAAAACTCAATAAACCTGATTTATACAGTCTAGAGCACAATTTCACAAGCTTTATATAGGGGAATTGTTTACTATAAATTAATATTGTTGATTTAAGATAAACAAAATACAATTAAACATGACAAAATCACCAAAACCCACAAAAGAGGCTGAAACGCAGCAAAATCAAGCTCCCACTATTCCATCTGCCCAGAATAGTCTAGTAAAAGACATAGAAGAGCAGAAAAAACGCGTGGAAGAGTACACAGACCATCTCAGACGTCTCCAAGCTGAATTTGAGAATTATATGAAACGCGTGGAAAGGGAGAAAGCAGAGCTAAACAAATATGGCCAAGCAAAGTTGTTAATAAAACTCTTGCCAGTAGTTGATGATTTTGAGCGGGCGTTGCAATTATTGCAGCCTCAAGACGCGCTTGTCAAACAAGGCATTGAAATGATTTACAAACAGTTAAAAAAAGTTTTGGAAGAGGAAGGAGTGAAAGTTGTTGAGGCAAAAGGCCAGAAATTTGATCCATATAAGCATGAGATTTTAGATCTTGTAGCAGGTGAAAAAGAAGGGATGATCATGGACGAATTGCAAAAAGGCTACATATTCAAAGATAAAGTCCTGCGCACAAGCAAAGTCAGAGTGGCGAAAGGAGAGCAAAATGTGCAGAAACCATAATCCAATCACAGGTCATCAGCCAGCAGCTGTAAACCCAATAATTTTGCAGCCTATGAATTGGTACAAAAGCATAGGATATCAAAGTCCATCTGGAAATTATCAACCAGGAAATGTGCGGGAAAGCCTGTATGTTCCGCGCCAAGATGCACGGCGTGAATCTATCCCAATCTCTGCGTACAAGCCAGCGATAAAATATAACTAGGGAGAACTAAATGAAAGGCAAAAAAATAATTTCAATTGCGAGAGGATATCCACTCCATCAAGCGCGTGATCTTACAAGGGCTCAAATGCTTGACGCCGAGGGGCTTTGTCGTATTAAGGGGAAATATGGTGCACATAGTGATGAATATTTAGGCGTTGCGCATATTTTAGCGAATTATAATATCGATGCAGGTCGTGCAGAGGCAGTCTTTACAGAATATCTTAAGCCACTCATGGGTCCAAAAACGCATGTTCGCGAATTGAGCGATAATGAGCGATATGTAATTGATAGGTTGTTGAGGGGAATCGAACAAAGAACCTTAGAGAAAAAGGTCGGGGGAAAATAAACATGACAAAAATTATTGGTATTGATTTAGGAACAAGCAATTCAGCTGCAAGTGTCTTGCAAGCAGGACGTCCAGTTATTATTCCAAGTGCAGAGGGGACAAGTTTGTATGGAAAGGCGTTTCCAAGTGTCGTAGCGTTTACAAAAGACGGGCAGATGTTAGTTGGAGAGCCAGCAAGGAGACAAGCAGTTTCTAATCCAGAAGGGACAGTCATGGCTGCGAAAAGAAAGATTGGAACAAGCTTCAAATATAAAATTCATGGAAAAGAATACACCCCCCAGCAAATTTCCGCGTTTATCCTGCAAAAAATTAAAAGGGACGCGGAAGAATTTTTAGGAGAAGAAGTAGAGAAAGCGGTTATTACAGTTCCAGCCTATTTTGACGACAATCAGCGTCAGGCAACCAAAGATGCGGGAACCATCGCGGGATTGGAAGTCATTAGAATTGTCAATGAGCCAACATCAGCTTCCTTAGCGTATGGGTTGGATAAAAATCAGAAAGAAGCGAAAATTTTGGTCTTTGATTTAGGCGGCGGGACATTAGATGTTACGATCATGGAATTAGGGGACGGAGTCTTCGAGGTGAAATCCACGTCTGGTGACACGCAATTAGGTGGAACAGATATGGATTTAGTCTTGATGAATTTTATTTTAAAAAAATTCGAGGAAGAGACAGGCATTGATGTAAATGATGACAAAACAGCTGTTCAGCGGATCCGTGAAGCTGCGGAACGCGCGAAAATAGAATTGTCTACAATGCTTGAAACAGAGATTAACTTGCCGTTTATTTCAGGACAGTATAACTTAAGAATGGCCTTAACAAGGTCTAAGGTAGAAGAGTTAGTTGATCCTATTGTGCAGCGATGTAAAAAACCGCTCTTGCAGGCGTTGAAAGATGCGAAATTAAAAGCTGAGGAAATGGACAAGATTATTCTGGTTGGCGGCCCGACAAGAATGCCAATCGTCAGAAACTTTGTCGAGGAAACATTAAATAAAAAAGGCGAGCGCGGCATTGATCCGATGGAATGTGTTGCGATGGGTGCGGCAGTCCAGGCTGGGGTTTTAGCTGGAGAAGTCAAGGATATCTTGCTCTTGGATGTAACGCCCTTGACATTAGGGATTGAAACATTGGGTGGAATCCGCACGCCAATCATTCAGAGAAATACGACAATTCCAACAAAGAAAAGCCAAATATTCTCAACAGCCGACGACAATCAACCTGCCGTGACCATTAATGTTCTTCAAGGAGAACGTGAAATGGCTGCAGATTGTAAGGCCTTGGGGAAATTCGACTTAATTGGAATCCCGCCAGCGCAGAGAGGTATTCCTCAAATTGAAGTCTCGTTCGATATTGACGCGAACGGAATTGTGCACGTAACTGCAAAAGATTTAGGCACAGGCAAAGAGCAGTCTATCAGGATCACTGCCAAAGAAAAACTTTCTAAAGAAGAAATTGCGAAGATGCAGAAAGACGCGGAGCAATTCGCGGATGAGGATAAGAAAAAGAGGGAATCTGTCGAAGTGAGAAACGAAGCAGACGCCTTGGTCTACACATTAGACAAAACAGTAAAAGACATGAAGGGAAAGATAGACCAAAAAGAGCTTGATCATGTCGAAACAGAGAAAGTGGCGCTCAAGGAATTGTTGAAATCTGGAAATACAGAGCAAATTAAACAAAAAATGGAAGAACTCAACAAGAAGCTCCAAGAGCTCTCCGCAAAACTCTACGAACAAGTCAAGAAGGCGGAAGACACGGCAAAAGATCACGAAGTCAAAGGCAAGAATGGAAAGAAAGACAATGTGGTCGATGCTGAAGTCGTTGATGATGGGGAAGAGAAATAATTCTCTTTCCTTTGATCATGTTTCCGTTCGAAAAGCAGATAAGTTTGGTTGAAAGAAAGATTCTTGCCCAGCCAGATGATAAACATGTTCAGAATGTTAGAGCAGATCTAATTAGCATAGTCACAGCAGAAATTGCTGATGGTGGAAATGGAACAGGGTATATCCAAACGCGTTTTCGTTTAACGCCTGAAGAAGAGAAATATCTTGCGGGATTAAAGATGAATAAGCAGGAGAAACAGGCGGAGTTTTTAAGAAGAATGGGTTATAATAAAAATAATGGCTGACGACGATTACTATAAAATTCTCGGCGTAAATAAAAGCGCGAATAATGAGGAGATTAAGAAAGCCTATAAAACGTTAGAGAAAAAATATCATCCAGACATCAACAAAGAAAGCGGCGCGGAAGCCCAATTCAAGAAGATTTCCGAAGCCTACGCTGTTCTAAGCGATGATAATAAGAAAGCGCAGTATGACCAGTTTGGGTCAGCAGGATTCCAGCAGCGCTATTCCCAAGAGGATATTTTCAGGAATTTTAATACAGATGATCTTGGGGATTTATTCGGCAATTCTATCTTCGATATGTTCTTTGGAGGAAGGTCTAGGAGACAAAGAAAAGGGAATGACCTGCAATATGGTTTAACAATCAATTTCGAAGAGGCGGTTTTTGGCGTTGCGAAAGAAATTGAGGTTGAAAAATTAACGCAATGTGAATCATGTGACGGGACTGGAGCTGAGCATGGGGACGTGGTTACATGCCAGCAGTGTCGCGGTTCTGGCCAGATGCAGGTTTCAAGAAGAACGCCGTTTGGAACATTTACGCAGGTAAGCCCGTGTGATGAATGTGAGGGCCAGGGGCGTGTCGCGAAA
>JACRKJ010000036.1 GCA_016219825.1 Candidatus Woesearchaeota archaeon
ATTCCATTTGTCAAGGCAGCGTCAAGCAAAACACCTGTCCCTAAAACATTCGTCTTAATAAAAATAAACGGGTCAATGATCGAGCGGTCAACATGGCTTTCCGCCGCAAAATGCACAACAACATCAATATTCTTCATTGTTTTCAAGACAAGTTCACGGTCACAAATATCTCCCTGCACAAAAGAATAATGTTTATTATTTTGGATGTCTTGAAGATTATGTAGATTTCCAGCATAGGTTAATTTATCGAAATTGACAATCTCATCATTTTGGTGATGCTCTAAGTAGCATCTGATAAAATTGCTTCCAATAAATCCAGCTCCACCAGTGACAAGAATGCGCATATACCCCCCGAATAGGATTATTCAATACTAGGCATATTTAAATATATCCTCAAAAGAACGGTTTTCAATGAGGGGAATTATACTTGCTGGTGGAACAGGATCACGGTTGCACCCATTGACAAGAGTGACGAATAAACATCTTCTTCCAGTATACGACAAACCGATGATCTATCATCCGCTGGAGACATTAAAATCATTGGGATTAAAAGATATTCTCATTGTGACTGGCGGTGAAAGTCTTGGGGATATGATGAACTTATTAGGCAGCGGGACTGACCAGGGCATTAGATTAACTTATAAAATCCAGGATAAAGCGAGAGGTATTGCTGACGCGCTGTTATGCGCTGAGGATTATTGCAGAAATGACGGGAAAGTGGCGGTTATTCTAGGGGATAATATTTTTGATCCGCTGAAATTCCCTTCAGAAGTGGCGAAAGATAATGACGCGTATATCTTTCTCAAGGAAGTGCAGGATCCAGAACGGTTTGGTGTTGCGAATTTCAACGAAAAAAATGAGATCATTGGGATTGAAGAAAAGCCAAAAACGCCGAAAAGTAATTTTGCAGTGACTGGTCTATATATCTATCCATCAGATGTCTTTGAATTTATAAAAACATTGCAGCCAAGCAAAAGGGGGGAGTTGGAGATTACAGATGTGAATAATCATTACCTAAAAAATAAAAAATTAAAAGCTGTGAAAGTAGAAGGCCATTGGTCTGACGCTGGAACCTTCCCTTCTTTATTGCGCGCTTCATTGATAAAAGCTGGAATAGCGAATGGAAGCCTTTATGACGAAAAGGTAATTGACTTAATCCATAAATTAAATAAAACTCAATAGCTTACGTTCTGAATGGTGTAATCCAACAGCGAAGTGTCTTTATTATCCAACAATCGTTTCGCAAGTTCAAATCCCATCTCAATGGAGTTATCTGAATTATTGTAGCGGAAGATGCCTGTTCTTCCCAGGCAGAATACGTTTCCAGAACATTCAATGAATCCAACGATCTTTCGTAATTTTTCTTCATAGTGCAAGTCATAGAATGGATATGCTCCTTTCACTCTGATTACCTTAGAGTCAAACACATCTTCTTTCTTGAACAATTGCGCTTTCTCTGCTGAAGCGATGCATTCTTGGACAAGTTGTTCATCAGTTTTCTGCCAGACAGAATCTCCCTCAAAACAGGTGATGTCCAGGCAGGTGGCTGTTTTTCCCTTAGGAGCCATTTTCTTGTTCCATGTCTTGAATTCAACAGCGCGGTTGAAAATAATATCCTTGTCTGGGAAATACAGCCAATGGTCATTGCTGATTTGTTCTTTATTCAAAAAAGGATAAATAAAAATAATATCCATATATTTTAATGAGTCAAGCGCTTTTTTGACAGTGTCATCTTTTGTATCAACAAGAGCGTAATACATATGCAGTGGGATCGTTGTAATAATGCTGGATGTCGCTTGCGCGGTGTATTTTTTTCCGTCATGCTCATAATCAACAACGCGTTCTTTTTCAGAAATCCGCGTAACACCTGCTTGCGTCAAGATTGTGGCGTTACGTTTTTTCAGTGCGCGTTGAAACGCGTCAGGAATTTCCTGCGCTCCCATCTCACCATAATAAAAGTCCCCTCCATCAGGAGCGAGGGAATCATCTTCTAAGGAATATGATGAAAAGTCAAATTTGACTGCTTTTTTTATAGTCTTTTTGATTAATTGTTTTAAATTAACGCCTTGAAAACGCTGGTCAGCCCAGTCAGCGGAAATCTCTCCAGGGTCAGTGCCCCAGATTTTGCTTGTATAAGGGTAGCACATAATTGTATAGAGTTTATGCCCAAAATAATATTGAAACCAGTCTTTATAGCTTGGAAGCTGTTTTTTTCTAAATTTTCGTGTTGCGGAATTCCATAAAAAAGATGTTCCAGCGTGCGCGGCTTCAAGGACAGGCATAGCGCGTAAAAGATTAGGCAGCTCAAAAGGGTATTTTAAATATCTTCCAAACATGTAAATCCTGCTTTTTTTCACATGTTTCTTGAAGGAAGGCCCGACAAGTTGTTTTATCTCTTCCATCAATTCTTTGTTCGCAGAATGAAAACGGTGGGCGCAAAAATCAAATCTGAATCCATTATATTCAAATGTTCTTGACAAGCCGCCAATGGTTTTTTCTTTTTCCAGGATCAAGACAGATTTTCCTTCTTTCGCGACCTTATAAGCGAAAGCTAATCCCGCGACGCCAGCTCCAAGCACGATATAATCATACTTCATGGATCCAATCCCGCTCAATGTATTCTCTCAAAGCGACTCTCCAATCCTGCATGGTGTTTAAATCACGATGATTCAAACGGAGGTTCAGGAGCTGTTCTGAACGTGGGCGGGGAGCAGTGTAAGTTTGTGAGAAGAAAGTGGATGTTTTATCCGTTGTTGTAGGAACTAATTGTATTGTAGAATCTAATTTAAGGATCTTTAAGATTTCAGCTGCGACATCATATCGTGTTGCTCCCCCACCTGAAACCATATTATATAATCCATAATAACGCGTTTGAATGATATGATGCAGATTCTGCGCGAAATGGTGGGTGTATGTTGGGGTTCCATAGAGGTCAGTTACTGCGAAGATTTCTTTTTTTCCAGCTTTGATCTGCTGGACGATTTTTGCGACGAATTTCTTGTCTTTTTTCTTTCCTCCGCCCATCATCCAGCCAGCTCTCACAACAAAATATTTTGTTAAGTGCTGCCGTACAAATAATTCAGCGTAATACTTTGACTTTCCATAGTGGCTGAGGGGGTTTGGCGTGTCATAATCATGGTACTGGTCTTTTTGCCCGTCAAAAATGCCTGCTGTGGAAATATAAACCATTGGAATGTCAAATTCTTTTGCGAGCAACGCGACATTCTCAGTTCCTAGAGTATTTGTTTTATACGCTTCATCAGGATGTGCTTCGCAGTATTCTAGGTCTGTCAAGGCGGCTAAATGAAAGACGAAGTCTGGTTTAAATGAAAGCATTGCCTTTTCAACAGCTGCGTGGTCTCGTACATCTAAGTAGGAAAGCCAAGGTTCATTGACATCAATGTCTGTTGCCTTAACATCATAGTCTGTAGAAAACCGCTCATAAACTGCTTGTCCAAGCATTCCCCCGCAACCGGTGATTAAAATCCTTTTCTTCTGCATTAAAACCCACTCCAAAAAGGCTGTGCTTGCTCCTTACCTAATATTTATAAATGTTGTCATAATGTGGAACTGAGGATAATAAATCCTATGTGGAAACTTCTGAAGAAAGGAGTTTGATATGGATCTCTCCGAAATGTTCTGTTTGCTCCAATTCAATTCTGCTTTGGTTGGATAAATGAAGGAGGGGTATGAATGTAAGTATTTTATCTTCCCGTGCTTGGCTTCCAGCTAGTTCTGTAAATGTGAGGGTTTGTTTTTTCACAAAAAAATGCTGGATTTTTCCATACACTTTTTGGATAAGTTCAGTAATGTCATATTGTTTTACAGGAATGTGCATTTCAGGCAGTCGTTCACGTTCAGCAAGCCGCAATAATCGTCGTTCATTCACTTCAAACGCTTTTTCAAGCGCGTCAATCAAATCATCAACAGAAACTTTTCTTTTTCTTGCTTGCGGTGTTTTAATCGTTAATCTGGGATTTTCATCCAGAATAATCCGCTTGCTTCCAGATTCAAATGCATCTAACGATTCTAGTTCAGATTGGGGGAATAATAAGTTATCCAGCGCGCTGAACCCCTCGCTTAATAATTTTTGGGATTTAATATTCAAGAGAATGGCTGCTGCTAACAATACTTTTCCAGACAAGGATAAATTCGCTTCCTGTAGTTTTTTAACAGTCTCTAAATATTTTTTAGCTAAAATGGAAATATCCACATCCCACGGATCCATTTCGCCGCTTTTGACAAGATCATAAATCAGGGTCTGCCAGGTAATCTCATCCTTTTGCATTAATATCTCAAGAAGCTGACTCTGCATATTGTTCTAGTAAGAATCTTATTTAAAAGGATTGTGATTTAGAACCAGTCGACGCCAAGAAAAGTGAATATACGTGGAGTCGGTTCAGCATTAGAGAGCTGTACAGAGACGCCATCATCTTCAAGCCCAAGGACAGTAACATCTACTTTATTGGTAAGGTGTGTCGTAAGCGAGGCGCGTAAATACATAAGGTCTCCGTGGTTGACCCGCATAAATACTTCTTCTGTTGCAGGGTTTACCCCGACTAATTCAATAGTAATGCCACAAAGAGTGATAGGCTGATTAAAAAGTAGCCTAAATGGTTGATAATCTGTGCAGCTATGGGTTGGCCCGTCCGAATCAACTTTAAAAAGCCAGCCAGTGGAAGCGCCAAAGCCATCATTGGAAAGCCAGGAATCCCAAACGCTGCCTTCAAAAAATGAACCAGCTAAACTAAAAGGAACTAATAAAAGAAAAAGCACAGTTGCAACAGGAAAAATACGCATATCAAAAAAGATGAATAAATCTATTTATACCTATTGATACCACTAAAAAAGAAAGAAATGGAAATAAAAGAAACAACCTTCAAGGTAATTGTGAAGACAAATGCGGGAGAAAGCAAGCTTGTATGCTATGATGCTGGAAAGCAGGCGTACAAAATAGAGCTGAATGCGAAGCCGATTGAGGGAGAGGCGAATAAGGAGTTAATTAAATTTCTTTCTCGTTTACTGAAAAAACAAGTGCGGATCGTCTCAGGATTGCGAAACAGGCAAAAAAAGATTGTTCTGCTCTAAAAATCTTCCAAAGTCTTTTGTTTTTTAGAAAGCTTTCCTTCTGCGACGTTTCGGTATGAGCTCCAGGAATGCCTGAAAATGTCAGGATAGTCTTGCCAGTGTTTTTTTAAAAATTGCTGCGTTAATGGGTCAGCTGGGTAGCCGCTTCCAAAATCAATGCCTATTTTTTTCTTAATTTTCTCAATTTCCATATCTCTTGTTACTTTTGCTAAGATTGAGGCTGCGCCAACCTGTAAGAAATCCCTGTCAGCTTTCCACTCACATCGTAATTCGGTTTTAACAATTAGCTTTCCTTGAAGATAGTTTGCGAATGCGTTTTTATTCGTGCTTGGGCAGTCCACAATGCTCTGATCAGCTTTCAGCGCGTTGATAATCGCAGCCATTGTATCAGCCTCTAAAAAATTCAAGTTTGTTTCTGATGACAAAACATGCCTGTCAATCTCTTCAGGTGGAATTTTAATGATCTTAAACAGTTTAAACTCCTTAACAATTTTCTCATAAAGAATTTCACGCTGTCTTGGGCTTAAGAGTTTAGAATCTTTTACGCCCCATTCCTTCAAAACAGAAGTGTCCTTCTCAGGAATGCTTAATCCTGCTAGTACCATTGGCCCAATGAGTGGCCCTCTTCCCGCATCATCAATGCCACAAATAAATACCATCTATTTTCTCAGTGTGAACCCTTATTAAAGATTATGATCCAAACCTATTTAAGCGTCCTCATGTGAAAATTTCGCAATGCAATTTCAAGTCCAGAACGGAATAAAAGAAGCGACGGTTATTCTTGAGGGGGAAACAGAGAAATTCTCAATTAATTATCAGGAAGCAGTGCAGAACATTCTCAATAAAATAAAAAAAACGTATGGCGCGTTTCCAGGATTGGAAACACCAGCAGGAATACTGAAAATTAACGTTAATGAAGGGAAAAAAGAGGAAATACTTCTGAGAGATACGGAAGAAGTCAAGATCGCGATTGACCTCGCTCCATTAAAGGATATCAAAACAGAGAAGATACAGGATTATTTCGAATATCTCTTGTCCTATGAATTGTATCGGGGTCTAGCCCAATTCAACCATCAAGAGCAGGAAATCAGGCAGGAAATAAAAA
>JACRKJ010000035.1 GCA_016219825.1 Candidatus Woesearchaeota archaeon
AGGAGCCAATGCGGAAATGATCAGGAAATATATTCGGAATCAAGGAAGGAAAGAGGATCAGCTCACGCTCGTCGACTTTCCCGCGGCGTAATGCCCCACAGCTCTGCTGTGATTGGGATAGCCGCGGAATGCCAATTTACAATACCAGCGAAAAGGGCCTATAGACTACGCACACCTCTCAGAAAAACTTACCCAAATCTATCTGCAAACATTGAAATCATCTACGCCAATTACACTTCCAAATTAAGGATATTTACATAATCTTTAAAAATACCCTCATTGTTGTGATTGCATGAAGATTCCTGAAGATAAAATCTATATCTACGCGTTAGCGAACGCTGTGAAGTATCATGGAAAGCCCAATCAGGGGGCAGTGTTAGGAAAAATGCTTTCTGAATATCCTCCTTTAAAGCAGGACATGAAAGCTCTAGGAAAAGCTGTTTTTGAGATTGTCTCTAAAGTAGGCAGGATTTCTGTTGAAGCGCAGCGAAAAGAATTGGAAAAACTAGCGCCTGCATTATTGGAAGAAAAGCATGAAGAACAAAAGATAGAAGTGCCCGCATTAAAGAACGCTGTTTCTGGCAAGGTTGTTATGCGATTAGCTCCTTCCCCATCTGGGCCATTGCATATTGGGCACGCGTATGTACTTGCGTTAAATTCAGAACTTGCTAAAAAATATCATGGAAAATTATTACTGCGGCTGGAAGACACGAACCCTGAGAACCTTGATCCGCAAGCGTATACTATGATTCCTGAAGACGCCAACTGGTTAACTGGAAAAAATGTCCAGGAAGTCTTTATTCAATCTGAACGATTGCCTTTGTATTATGAGCACGCTGAAAAGATAATAAAGATGGGAAATGCATACATATGTACCTGTGATTCTGAGGAGTTTCACACATTACTAATCGCTGGAAAAGCATGCCCCTGCAGGGAACTTTCCGCTGCAGAACACTTATCACGCTGGAAAAAAATGTTCAACGAATATAAACCAGGCGACGCTGTGATGCGGATTAAAACCGACTTGCAGCACCCAAATCCCGCTATGCGCGACTGGCCCGCGTTTCGTATTAATGAAAGCCCTCATCCACATATGGATCGAAAATATAAAGTTTGGCCATTGATGAATTTCGCTGTGGCTGTTGATGATCATTTATTAGGCATTACACATACTGTACGCGGCAAAGACCATATGGACAATGAAAAACGACAGAAATATTTGTTTGACTATTTTGGCTGGAAACCACCTACGCACGCGTATGTTGGAAGAATTAATTTTGAAGGGTTTGATCTAAGCACGACACAAACACGGAAGAAAATTGAGAATAAAGAATATCTCTCTTGGGATGACATTCGATTGCCGTTCTTGCGCGCGTTCAAAAGAAGAGGATATCAGCCGGAAGCGTTTGTGCAGTTCGCGTTAGGCATGGGACTGCATGAAAGCGACAAAACTGTTTCCCAGGAAGAATTTTACAAATTATTGAATCACTACAATAAAGAGATTATTGATCCTGCAGCTAATCGGTATTTTTTAGTATTTAACCCTGTTGAAGTAAAGGTTATTGGCGCGCCACAGCGAGATGTGCATTTACTCCTGCATCCAAACGATTCTGCACGTGGAGAACGTATTTTTACCGCGGAAGACCGATTTTACCTGAATAAAGATGATGTTGACAAACTACAAGAGGATAGATTACATCGGCTGATGGATTGTTTAAACTTTACCAAAGAAGGAAAGAAGTTTTTGTTTCATTCTCAGGACTATGATCCGTTTAGAGAAGCGAAGAATAAGGGATTGATTATGCATTATCTACCTGTTCGCAAGGATTTGGTTCCAGTTGAGGTTTTACTACCTAATGGAACAACGAAGAAAGGATTTGGAGAACCAGAGTTAAAGAAATTAAAAATTGGAGATATTATTCAGGCTGAACGTTTTGGATTTGTACGATTGGACGCTATAAATAACGGCGTTTATTCGTTTTGGTTTACCCATAAGTGAAATTTTACTTCACCAATATCTTTTTAAACAGGAAATGAGCAGTTTAATTCATTATGGATGGTATTGAGCTTCTGAATGATCTTCATAAGAAACTGAACCTGCCTGGCCGGGTTCTTTCCGCTACAAAAATACTGTATGAACAAGCTATGAAAGTGGTTCAATCTAAGCACAATCCTTTAGCATTGGCTGCAGGTTCTTTGTATTTATTCGCAAAACGATATGGCGTGAATGTTACGTTGACCCAAATATGCGAAATCGCCCCTGTAACCAGAGAAGAAGTCATTGAAGCGTATGATTCTTTAAGAAAAATGCCTGTTTAACGGGTTATTTGAAAACTTTTTACAGATTCCATCAATTCTTTGGCTTTCTTGTTCTTTTCAAAATGGTCTCGAATGGGCTTTATGATTTTGTTAATGTAAAACGCTGTCGCATTCTTTATATCCATTGGATGGACTTTTCCTTCTTTGTAGTTACGCTCTAATTCTTCGTATGATTTGAATTCTAACAAGCCGCCATATTTCGCTGGCCTGTCTATCTTGAAGGATTTTACTTTTTCAAAAATAATATACTTGCAATATTCTAAGATTGGGTTTTCTTTGACTTGTTTTTCAGGACAATACGCGTTGGTTATCTTTTTCTTGATCTCCGCTTCTGTATCAGTAATAAAAATCGCGCTGTCTGGGTTTGATTTAGACATTTTCATGGCTATTGCTTTTTCTATTGCGTCAGCTTCCCCCATTGCCGGCTGTTTTAATCCCATAAGCATATGGTGGGAAATTATTATTGGCTTGTATTGCTTTAACTTTTCCCCAATCTCTCTCGCTAGAACATTAACTTTTCTCTGATCTAAACCTAACTGGCAAATATCCGCTTTCAAGTAAAAAATATCTGCAGCCTGCATACATGGATAGAGAATCTGCGCAGCGCTTAACGTCTCTTTTTCTGACCTTCCCATAATTTGTGAACAGCGGATAATTCGTTGTAATGTGTTATTTCTCGCAATCTCTAATACTAATTTCCAGTAGTTGTCATCTTTGACTACATCTGAAGCCCAGATAAACTCGACATTGTCTAAATCCATACCAGAGGCTTTCCAAACTTCAATAAAATACTCGCCTGTTTTTTTAATTTTTTCTAAATCTCCGCCTAATTTGTTATTTGCCCACGCATGCCAGTCCGCTACCAGCATTTTAAACTTGCAGCCTGCATTGGTCATTTTATTGACATTAATAGCACGCATGACCGCTTGGGCGATATGAATATTTCCAGACGGTTCAAACCCATCATAGGCAATAGGATTTTTCTTCTTTTCAAATAAGCCTTTTAATTCTTCTTCTGTAATAATCTCTTCCGCAAAACTCTTAATTAATTCTATTTTTTGCTCTGTATTCATTCTGTTTTTTCTTTTTTTGACAGTATATTAAGTTACCGCTAAAAATTATCTGTCTAAATAACCCAACAACCCCGCCATGCTTTTTTGCAGCTGCGTATCCCTCCAATAACATTCTTTTGTTCTGTGGAACAGTTTATCGCCTTTGTGTTTTTCTAATATTCCACAGATTGCATCATATACTCTTCCTAATTGCGCTCCTCTCGCACAGATATATTTTCTTCTATCCCATCCTTGCTCTTCTACGCATAATTGCCGACCATCCCCAAGCTCGTCAATATCTGATTTTCTCAGCACAAGGTGGTTATAGATTCTTAATAATCCTGAACTATACGGGATCCTTCCAATGTGAAAATCAGGAACAAACACAGGTTTTATCACAAATGGGCTGTTTAAGTCTTCAAACTGGGCAAGATAGACTGCCGCCATCAACGCTGGAAGGGTATCTGCTCCTCTGGAGATTGTCGCCTCAAGAAACGCGTCCCGCAATGAATAGTCTTTATCCTCTTTTTCTAAATCAATCCACAATTCTAAATCCCTTATTGGGATAACTTTGGGTGGTTCCATCTTACTTATCTTCATATAACACCACAAATGCGTTATTTCTCTGCCGCTCCCCGAGAATATGCGCATGCGCATTCAAGAGCCTTGGATTTTTCGCAATAATATCGAGATCTCTTCCTTCTTCCGGCTTAATGACAAAGCCACTGTCGTAACTGAAATTTTTATAACTCATTCTTTGATCTTCTTCTAACGCAAAATATGATCCCCGCGCCTGCATCCTTAAAAGCTCGTCGCTTTTTAATCTTGCACGGAATGGGAGGTGCTCGCGCAACGCTCTTGCATAGCCTTGCAATCCATTTACAAACTTGTCAAAATCATCATATCTTGCTATAACCTTAACATCAATATCATTTGGTTTTACCCAACCAGTTTTTTTTCTGTGGGGGATTCCTATAACTGTACTGCCTACCGCGATCAACGCAGATTCTATCTTTCTTGCCAGTAAATAATCATGCAATGAATCACTTAATCCAATAACATGATCACGATCTACTTCTTCTAAAGAACTAAGATATGCTTCCCGTGACAGTTCCCTTGTTCTCTGCTCTACTGCTTCCATCTTTAAAATGGCCAGTCCCCATCATCAACCACTTTTTTTGTCAGCATCCCTTTTACAATGCTAAACCTGTTTTTGAAATGGCTTAACCTGTCCATTACAGAAGGAAGGATCTGATTCCAATGCGCTTCCACATAACTATACTCATTCTGCTGCTTGTGAATCTCAATCAGCCTCTGCATTAATTTTTCCACTTCCTGGCAGTGCTTTATGCCCATATTCACATTATTCTCCACGCCGCTGTCCAAGTCCTGCTTTTTTAACAACTCCAACTCATTTTTTATTGTTTTAAGATCCTGATTGGTTCTTTTTTCTAAAATGTCCTTCATCCAAACATGGGAAGTGAATAAACGCTGGCTTTGTTTTCCCGCTAATTTTTTTGAGAAATCATTTACTGTCCCTTCAAAACTTCTTACTGCGGACTCAATATCATCTAAACCCATACGCCCCCACTCTTTTTGTGGATTAATAAAGATTTCTCTTCTTTTGTAGCTTAAAACCTCTTCTTTATATTACCTAAATTCTTATAAGTAATTTATCAATTATTATAGCCCCACTTTTTTCTTTCTTCATTTACTTTCTTTCCATTTTCTTCAGCAGTTTTTCTTGATCCTTCTTCAACCATCTTAAGATGTTTTGCATCTAATTCTTTTATCTTTTTTTCCCATTCCCCTGGAATATACTTTTCAAGTTTGTGATGATTATCAACATAGACTTCTTTACCCCTATGTGATATAACTACTGAAAGAAAACTAAACTGCGTCTCTCCCCTTATACCCTGAGTTGTCCTGCTTTTAACGCATATTTCTTCATCATTGTATGTTCTTTCTTCTACGTGATCGCCATTTTCGTCATAATACCCTTTCCATTCCCTAAAATCCCAACTAGCCTTGAGAAGTTTTCTGTAATTTTTCTTTCTCTAGCTTGTTCTTCCCTTTCTTTGATCTTTGCTTCCAGATCCCTTAAATTTATTTCTTGTTCCACCTGTTATTCCTTTTTTTCTTAAGTTCCCTGTTTTTCTACTTTTGGATCTATTGGTTTTTTACTGAATTTTTCCTTTAATCCCTGCCAGAATGACTTTTTTTGCTCTTCTCCAGCTGATTCGCTATGATATGGAAGGATTTCCTCCTCTAATTTTTCCCCGCTTAGGATTTTATCAATAATCTCAATCCTTCTCTTTAATTCTAGAGAACGGCGCCGCAATGAAGGAAGCGTGTGCTCCCAACGAATTTTAATCTGAGTATAGTCTGCCTGGGTTTTGTATAAATGGTATACTTCTTTCAATAAATTCTTCATATATTCTGTGTAATGCTTCGCGGATTCCACATGATATGATAAGTCCTTTTGTTTGTACATTTCCCCGTATTTTATTTTTATCTTTTCCAGCTCTTCATATAATGGGTCTAAATGTGTTTGAGCGTTCGCTTTGATCTTCTCACTGATGAAAATGTAATTTACAAGCCAGCGGTTTTCTTTGTCTTCCTCAAAGCGTTTCTGCCACTCTTGGACTTCCTGCTCAAAATTTCCTATATGTATCTTTAGATCTTTCCAGGACATTGTTCCTCTTTTCTTTTGATCTATGCTTGAGAATTTATAAAATTATAGGTGTTTTATCTGCTGTTTTTCAACGAAACATATAAATATGGTCTTACGAAAAACAGCCTCTTGTATGTGCCCGCTTTTGCGAGTTTATTTTATTCCATTTTGGGTCAATACCCCACAGCTTGCTGCGGTTGGGAGCCTCACTTTAAATTCCTTTATCTTTTCATTACTTATAATTTATTTTTTTCTGTTCTATCTTGTCGCATCATGGATAGAATTTAAAGACCTCCTTCGGGAAAAGCCTTAGTATTGCGCAAACTATTTAAGCCAGTTTTGTTCTATCTTTTCTATGGAAAAATTACACATTTTAGCAGTCATTTTAGCGTTAGGGCTTATCGCAAGCTCTCTTGTATTCGCCTACGCTTCCAAAACGAATGTTATTCTCACCACACAAAATCCAAAGGACGCGAAAAACAGCATTACTGTCAGCGGAACTGGAGACGTTACTGCTGAACCTGATGAAGCACAATTATATGTCCGCATTGACACACAAGGAACAACCGCCTTAGAAGCGCAGGAACAAAATTCTGTCGTTGCAAATTCTGTTATCCAAGCATTACAGCGAGAAGGCGTGCAGAAAAAAGATATTGAAACAAGCCAGTTTAACCTTTATCCTAAACAGGAGTTTGATGGGGTAAAATATGTTCAAAAAGGATACACCCAAACGCATGTCTTAAAAATTACAACGTATATTTTAAATAAAGTCGGGAAATTAACTGATACAGCGATTAAGGCTGGAGCGAATGGCGTTGACCAAGTTTCTTTTACGTTAACAGACGCGAAACAAAAAGAAGCCCAGCAGCAGGCATTGAACCTTGCAAGCAAAGAAGCGCAAAATAAAGCGCAAGCACTCGCTGCAAGCGTGCAAGGAAGATTAGGGGCATTGCTAAGCGTGACAGAATCTGCTGGACGAAGCTATCCTCTACCATATTACGCGACCAGCGTTATGAAAGAAAGCGCTGACAGCTCGCCAATCCAGCCTAAAAATATTGACGTGACAACAAGCGTTACTTTGGTGTATGAAATAGCGTAAAGGTTCATTTTATATTTATTCCCTTTCTTCCCCCTGTATGAAAAATGGATTTAAGGCAGCGATCTTTGATTTGGATGGAACGCTTGTCACAACCGACCTTTCTCATGCTCACGGCATTATTCGCAGAACGCTTCATGAACTAGGAATTCATCACTTCCCAGAAGAAGCTGTAAAAGAATTTTGGTATAGGGCAGACAGAGGAACTGTCATTCGAGACTATTTTAACGCACCTGTTGACGCATTTTGGAACCTTTTCCATTTGTATGACCTACCAAAGTCACGCGCCGCCGCAACACACTCTTACCCAGATGTCGCTATTTTATATGCTTACAAAAAACAAGGATACAAACTTGGGGTTTTTACCAGCTCACAGCCTGCAGTCGCAGCATTGGAACTTGCATTAGTCCATGTTCCTTTTGATGTTGTTGTCTGCGCTCATCCCTCTTTAGGCATCCCTTACAAACCACATCCTGGCGGCATTTACCATTGCCTTGAAAAACTACAAGTACAGTCACATCAAGCAATTTTTGTAGGCAATGGACAGGAAGATATTGAAGCTGCACAACGAGCGCAAGTGCACGATGTATATTTAGACCGCGGAGAATATATTTTTCCTCAACTCCATCCGACTTCTACTATTACTTCCCTACATGGGCTTGATCACTTTCTTTAAAAGAGAAATCTTTAAATAGCTCAATACATATTTTTTTGTATTCACGCTGGGAGAGCGCGTCTATGATAAAAAGGGGGAGACCAGCTACGTATTCTATCGCATTTCATCTATTTATTTCCCGCTTTGGAGTGAAGATATGTTAAAGGCTCAATTCTTTTCCGGGTTGTTACAGCAACCTCATTTAGCTATTGTCGCTGTTGACGCGAAATACCAAGTTTCTTTTTGGAATAAAGGTGCTGAGTGCTTGTTCGGCTATACTGAAGCTGAAGTTCTTGGAAAACGACTTCCATTCTTAACAACAGACTCTGAATATGAATTTCAAATCGCTTATGAACGTATTCTGCAAGGAAAAGCGATGACCTTCCGCTCTCAAAAACGAAATAAATATGGGGAGGTCTTAGATTTATTTGTGCACGCAGCTTCGCTCTATGAAGATGACCACCTCTTGGGAATGAGCCTGATTTTTCATGATACTGCTTTTTTAAAGAAAGCGACGTTTGTTCCATACACCTTAACTCCTTTTTTACGCGAATCAAAACGCACCTTTCAAGAGCTGCGCGATGTTATTTTGCTTTCTTTGTTTAAAGGAAAAATGACCATCAACCAAATCGCCCACGCATCAGGCATTAACTGGAGAACTGTTGAAAAGCATTTAACTTATTTAATTGGGAAGAAATTTGTGCGGGAAGTATTTAGTTCTGAATATGTGCGCATCTTTGAGTTAGACATAGCTGGCAAGGACTATGTCGCAGAAGCACAGGCTCATGAATTGTCAAAAATGATTAACGTTGAGAAACCATGAAGGTTCTTATGTTAGGGTGGGAATTTCCTCCGTATTTCGCAGGCGGATTAGGAATTGCCTGCCACGGATTAACCACCCACTTGGTTAAGAAAGGTATTGATGTCACGTTTTTTCTTCCAGTCGCCCCAGATAAAGCTGTTGATGGGGTGCAATTAAAAGGAGTTTCACCGCATTTGAAAATGCGCCCATTATATACCTTATTATTTGCGTATGCCACGAGTTCTAGTTATACATTACAGTCTTCCCATTATAAAAATTTAGGCTATATTCATTTCGGCTCTTCGCTCTTTGAAGAAGTACTGCGGTACGCTGAGGCCGCGAAGAGGTTAGCATTGCAAGAATCATTTGATGTCATCCACGCGCATGACTGGCTTACGTATTTAGCTGGTGTCTCCATTAAACAGGCGACTGGCAAACCGTTAGTTGTGCATGTCCACGCCACAGCTTATGACCAGGCTGGAGGAAGACAATCAAAAAAAGGAGACCAATACGCCATCGAGAAGTATGGGTTAGAGGAAGCTGACGCAATCATCGCTGTCAGCGCATATACAAAAAAAATCTTAGTTCAAGAATATAGGATCGCCCCTTCAAAGATTACTGTTGTGTATAATGCGCTGCCTGCTGACCGAGCTTCCCCAATTAGTTTAGATAAACCCTATCAGAAGATTGTCTTATTTTATGGACGTTTAACATTACAAAAGGGGCCTGAACAATTCTTGCTCGCAGCGCAAAAAGTTTTGAAAATAAATCCTTATGTCCTCTTTGTTGTCGCTGGAACAGGAGACTTACAGCCCTATATTTTACAAAAAGCTGTTGAACTTGGCATTATTGGCCATGTGCTGTTTGAAGGTTTTGTCGCTCGGCAGGATGTTCCGCGATTATTCGCGCTGGCTGATGTGCTGGTCTGCCCGTCCCTTTCTGAGCCATTTGGACTTGTTCCACTGGAAGCGCTGCATTATGGGACGCCGTTGATTTTGTCTAAACAGTCCGGCGTTTCTGAGATCATCCACCACTGCTTAAAAATTGACGCACTGGATGTGCATGACATCGCGAATAAGATTTTAGGCGTCTTAACTTATAAACAACTCCATAAAGTATTGCACGTGAATGGACAGAAAGAAATCCAGAAATTAACCTGGGAAAAACCAGCAGCACAATGCTTGGACGTCTATACACGGTTAACACAGAGGAATTATGGCTAATATCTGCTTTTATTTCCAAGTCCACCAGCCTTTCCGCGTTCGAAAATACTCTATCTTTGATGTAGGCAAGGAAAGAAATTACTTTCATGAACAACAGTCATTGAAAACAAATAATGAGGCTATTTTTTTAAAAGTGGCGCAAAAATGCTACCTGCCCGCCAACGCGATCCTGCTAGAATTATTGCAGGCTTATCCTACGTTTAAGATCGC
>JACRKJ010000034.1 GCA_016219825.1 Candidatus Woesearchaeota archaeon
AAACGTTCAATGTCTTGTACTGCTCGTGGATCATGGTTGAGTAGATCTAAAAATAACACGCGAATGTCATTATCTTTATTGTTCCATCGCTGAATTTTCCTGAATAGTCCCTTTAATCCTAATGCCCCATAAAAATAATCAAAATGGCTGAAGCTTGGGGATTTTTTGTCAAACAAGCGGACAGCTTTCCGATATTGTACCATTCCTTTTTCATGAATCTGCTGTTTTTCTTCGATGGTTTCAGTTTTGCCAGCTTTTTCCAAATATAAATTTCCAAGTCCAACAAGATGCGCGATGCGTTGTTCTAAACTGGTAGGAAGTTCAAGTACTTTTTCTTGGTGTTGGATTGCTTTGTCAACATTGCCAAAAAGTGCATGCCATTGTCCTTGCATTTTATGTCGAATTAATTTTCTGCTCATACTATGAAATATTCCACCAGCTAGCGCAGTTCCAATTGTGGCATACAGCCCATTGCGTGCAGCAAAAAAAGAAAAGATGGGGAGAGCCTCAAGAGAAGAAACTTGGTGGAATGTGTGCATTCCTTCTGGTCGGACAAAATGTGCGCTTGCGATGAGTTTTTCATATGAATGCGCTAATGAAACAAGACCGATCATACTTCCTATTGCAAGCGGATGTTCAAAGATCGTATCAGTGATCTTCGAAACAACAGAACTGTTTTTTCCAACAGAACGAAGATGTTCAGCTGTTTGTAGTGCATATGCACCAATCTGTCCAACAAATGCGCCAAGCGCGGTTTCTTGCAGATAGCCTGAGAAGTATGCAGCAGAATCAGAAATATAACCTGTTTTTCGCAAAGCAGTTGCGGCGACAGCGGAACCAACACCAAGCGCTAGACTGGTAATGGGCGCATTATCCAAGCACCAATGATATAATCTATCGGCGGCAGTTTTTCCATGAACCTGTGTAATGTCTTTTCCTTTCACTTCATAATCAGTTACAGCGCGTGAAGCGAGATAGCTCAAATACGCGGCAGGTCCAAAAAGGCCAGTTATTACAGAAAGTGTAGTAAGTTGAAGTTCAAGTGGATTAAATCCAGTAATTGTAGCGATAGCGTCAGGGGCAACAGTCGCGGCGATGCCAGTTGTAACCCCAAATAAAAAAGGCCGATGCCAGAAAAGATTGACAGTTTTTGTTAACGCGTCATATCCTTTTTTGACTAAAGACTCAAGCGTCATGAGGTAGAGAAGCAATAAACATAATTCAAAAAGCGACGAAATCTATTTAAGAATAGCGAAAAAAGAGATAGGATGTTACAATCAACATTTTCATTCTTGCCGGATATAACAGGAGCGAAAGAACAAAGGTTATGGAAGCAAGGAATTACTTCCTGGGACAAATTCTTAACAACAATTTCCATCAAAGGAATAACAGCAGAAAAGAAACGGGAATATGATTTATTAATTCAAAGGGCGAAACAAGCGATCTTAGAGGATAATGTTTCATTCTTTAAAAATATGCAGCAAAAAGAGATGTGGCGGTTATATCCTTCCTTTAAAGAAAGAGTAGTATACCTAGATATTGAGATAAGCAATAATAAAAAAGAAATTATGCTTGTAGGGTTAAGCGACGGCTATGAAACAAAAACATTTGTCCAAGGGATAAATTTAGACAGGGAAGCGATTATAAAAGCATTATCTAAAAATATTTTGCTTATAACGTTCAATGGTTCCAGCCATGATCTGCCTGTTTTAGAACGCTATTGTAAGACCGCGTTTAATTGTCCGCATATTGATTTAAAGCATTGTTGCGCAAGATTAAACTGGACTGGTGGATTAAAGGAAGTGGAAAAAAAATTAAATCTAAGGCGTCCAGAACATTTACACGGAAGTCCAAGCGACGCGTGGAGAGCGTTTTTAGCGTCAAGGGATAAAGGGTATTTAGATTTAATAATTCAATATAATGAAGAGGATGTCATAAATTTAAAACCAATTATGGAAAAGTCGTATCAGGAATTGGAAAAAGGGTATAAGATTAAATTTTTCTTTTAATGATTGTTTGTTCTGGTCGCGGTCCAACAGATACAATGCTAATCGGGACTTTAACAGAGTCTTCAATCGCTTCAAGGTAAGTTCGTGCTTCAAGAGGGAGGTCGTTGTAATGTCGCGCTGTAGATATATCTCCTTCCCAGCCTGGAAATGTTGAATAAACCGGCTGTAATGCGGACAAAGCAGCATGATGCGCTGGAAACCGTAAACTAATGGAGCAATTTTTTAATTCATAAACGTTGCAAACTTGAAGCTTAGGAATATTCCCAAGAACGTCAAGTTTTGTAATCGCTAAATCAGTCAGCCCATTCACTGCACACGCATAACGAAGCATAACTAGATCAAGCCATCCAGTTCGTCGCGGGCGTTTTGTAGTCGCGCCATATTCATCTCCTTTTTTTCTCAACCCAATGCCAAATAAAAATTGATCTTGGGAGCGCAATAATCGTTCAGCAGGTTCAAAATGTTCTTGTTCATAACCAGCAGTGTGGGAATAATCATCGCAATAAGCTGCTGCTTGTTCTCCGCCAAATTCAGTGGCGAACGGTCCTTTCCCAACACGCGTTGTATACGCTTTCACGACGCCTAAAACACGTTGGATAAGTGTTGGGCCGATGCCTGCGCCAGTGCACGCTCCTCCAGCGACTGCGTTTGAAGACGTGACATAAGGGTATGTTCCATGATCAACATCTAAAAATGTTCCTTGTGCCCCTTCAAACAAGAGGGACTTTTCATCAGCGTGCATTTGGTTCAATAAATGGGACGTATCAGTGGCAAATGGTCTGACGACATCACAAAAGTGTGCAAGTACTGGGTCTTTTAGGATGCTGTCAAATAAATCTGCGACGCGTATCGCGTCTTCACTGCGCGCTATTTTAGCTGCATAAGTTGGGCCGATTCCCCTTCCAGTTGTTCCTAATCTTCCTTTAGCTCTTTTGATGTCTTTTTCCACATGCTGTGGTGTAATAACATGCGCCCGGTCAGAAACAAACAAGCGCCCTTCTAAAGAAGCGCCCATTTTTTGTAATGCTCGAATTTCTTCTTCAAAAACAAGAGGATCAATCACAACGCCATTCCCCAAGACATTGACTGTATTGCTATGAAATACGCCAGAAGGAATCAGATGAAAAATATGTTTTTCTCCATTTCGATAGATTGTATGGCCTGCGTTGTTGCCGCCATTATATCGGACAATCGCATCATAACTTGGAGCAAGCAAATCAACAACCTTTCCTTTTCCTTCATCGCCGAATTGACAGCCAACAACAATAGTATTTGTCATAATAACCACGCAATTTTCAGAAAAGAACTATTTAAAGTTATAGCTGGTCAAACAATAATATCCAAAACTCAATGCCAGAACATTTAAAAACAGCACAGCTTTCCGAATTCCTTCGGCAATGGACAAAGAACGATTATTACAGAAATTTGACGCGTTTATGCGTTCTCTCACAAAGGAAGATAAAATTGCTGTGCATTTTCATGCAGACGCCGATGGCGTTTCTTCTGGTGTGATTGTTGCTAAAACCATTGAACGATTACGTGGTAAAAAAGTTGATCTCGTCTTCTATCAAGAACCCTACTGGGTGACAGATGAGACCATAGAAAAACTACAAAAGAACAACATTACAAAATATATTATCGTTGATCAGAGTGTTGATGAAAGACCAGAGCAGATAAAAAAAGTGGAATTGTTCGCAAAGATCTTAATTCTTGACCATCATAGCTATAAAACAGACTTGAATTCAGAAAAAACCTTGTTTGTTCACGCGGATAAAATAAGTAGTCTGCTCCCCGTGCGTTATCCAGTCGCGAAATTAAGTTTTGATGTATGCAAACGGGTAAAGAACATTGATGACCTTGATTGGGTTTCCTGTTTTGGTTTGATTGGCGATGTAGGCTATAATTATTGGAAGGAGTTTGTCGATGATTCTTTAAAAAAATATGGTTTTCAGATAACAAATGAAGGCCCTTCATCCGCGTTCGGGAAGATTACAAAATTAGTCACAGCGGCGAAATGCTACAAGACAGAAAAGGTAGTAGAGTGTTTTGAAGTTATTTACGCTGCAACAACCCCAAAAGACGTTATCAATTCCCCATTAAGAAAATACCAAGCTGCGATTAATGAGGAGATTCAATACTGGTTAAAGCAGCGCCATAACGCGGAAGTGCACGGGGATTTAATTATCATGGAAATTAATCCAAAATACCAGATTTATTCTCCATTCACAACAGTCTTGAGCATGGAATATTTTCCAAAGTCAGCAACAGTTATTGTGATTTCAGATACAGGGGGAAAAGACCTGAATATCAGCGGGCGAAGGCAGGACGGAAAGTTCAAGGTCAATGAATTATTGAAGGAAGCGGCAAAGAGTGTTGGCGGCAATGGCGGCGGGCATCCAATCGCTGCTGGCGGTCAGATTCCAAAAGAAAAGAAAAAATTGTTTAAGGAAGCGTTGATAAAACTATATGAAGGGATGAAAAAAGCGTAGCAATATCTAGCGAT
>JACRKJ010000033.1 GCA_016219825.1 Candidatus Woesearchaeota archaeon
TGTATTGCGTTTTCGTTTATGGACAACCATTAGAGCATCCTGCGAAGCAGATCATTGATCTTCGCTCCTCGATATCCTAAAACACCGCCAATACTGAAAGGTTTCTTGACACCGCCCCGTTCAAAACCATGTACAGGAGGTTTTAATCGGAAATAAGGTTTTAAACCAGGAACATCTTTAATTTTTTTCCTGCTGTTGAATAATTCTTGCGCAAAAGAAGCAATACTCATCTTCAATTTATCCTGGACATAAGAATCAGTCAAAGCGTTCCCGCTAGGCAGTTTTCCCCGCTTGACAAGCAGTTCTTGCAAAGTAGAGAGATCAATTTCTCCCCAAGTTACATAATCTTTCAAGACAGCGAGCATGCCGTGGATAACAGGAGTATGATCAGCTAAGACGCAGCTGTGGCTTTTTGGGAGTTTCAATAAATTAAATGTTGCCCGCACTTTCGGAGGAGCGTCCAAAATGCCGCGGATCTGGATAATAGCGAGTTTCATCGCGAAACGCTCCCTTCAACAACGCCAGCTTCACCAACAAAAGAAGGTTGGACTTTTACCTTAGTAAGTTCTTGTAGAGCAGCGAAGCAGGCGCGGAATAAATTTAATTTTGTGGCTGTGGTTCCAAATGTATGGGAATATGCGTCTTGAATGCCTGCGAGAGCGAGAATTCGTCTGCATTTTTTCTCAACAGTAAGCCCTGTCCCGCGTGGAGCTGGCATGAGGATCATTTGAACGCTTCCAGATTTTCCATGAACTTTGAATGGTAACGAATGAGGTGTCTTGCAGTTGCATGCCCACGATCCGCACGCTCTTCGGATTTTAATGACATTTAATTTTGCGTTGCGGATTGCTTTCTCTCGCGCAGGTACAGTTTCTTTAGCGCTTCCATAGCCAACGCCGACATAGCCATCGCGGTTGCCGATGACAACAAAAGAAGAAAACGTGATTCTATTTCCTTCAGCGGTTTTTTTCTGGGTCTGTCTCCAGATGCTTCCTTTGCCGCCGCCAAATTTGCCCTTGGATTGCCCTACTTCTAAAAGATCAACAGAGAGATTAGGAAGAAGGCTGTCAACGATTTCAGATTCCAGAATAGTAAATCCATTTTCAAGGATATAATCAAGGGAAGTGATTTCTCCGTTTTTCACTTTTTTGCCAAGTTCAGTTTTCGGTTCCCACTTTTCTAGGTTGGGGGGATTTATTTGTTGGTTCTGGTTTGCCATTGTTGTTCAAGTGTTTTTTTCACATCACTGACATGTTGCGAGAGATGAGCGACAGTAGAGGAAACGCGTTTGAATTGAAGGTGCGTTCCTTGTCCAAGATGGTGCGCGTATTTTTCAATAGTAACGCCTTGTAATTGTTCAGGTGTGGGCATTACTTTTGGAGAGCAGGGTAACATTAATCCTGCTTCTTGTGCTCCTTTGACAGCTGCGAAAGCGCTTGATTTAGGAACAGCTCGTTGCAGTCCAAGATCTAAAATTGCTTTCTGGACGCCTAATTGTTTGGCGCGCAATCCGCATAAGTAGCCTGTTAAATACGCTGCGGGTAAATTGCCGCGGTGTCCTTTCCATCCAAACGCCGCAAGATGTCGTGAATTCACAGTCAATAATGTTTTATCCCCTTTTGGATCAAAGGAAACAAGCTGGACTTGGATATTGCTCAAGCTTTTTCTAAAGACAAATCGTGGAAGATCGCTTCCTAACAGCTTTCTCCGAGTAGTGTAATCAGTTCTGCCTTCACGTTTTCTGCGTAAGGCTATTCCGCGGGTGCTATTTTTTGCCATTGGTTAACCACAAATGATGTTCAGTAAGGAAAAGTTTGATATGCCTCTCACTTCTGAAATATCCCCCTTTTGCTTTCGTCCGTAATAATAAATATGTTTCTTTGGTGATATACTTCTTTTGATAAAGCTGCCGAAAAAGCGCTCGTTGAAGGCGGATTTTGGAAGTCCAGACTGTTTTAAAATGACTGCGCGCGCCAGCAGCCCCCTTTCTTGAACCAGATCCAACGCCTCTTCCTTTGCGCTTCTGCCGTTGCTGGATACGGGCTCTACCTCGGGAAATGCCCATTGCGGGTTTAACGCGAATAAGTCCAGTCCGAATTAACCGCTTGACATCGTCGCGGGTGATTGCCTCTTTGATTTCACCAAGCGCCACTGAATCAAACCAAATGCGGTCTAGTCCAGTTCCCAATAAAGAGGAAGCGAGGCGTCGTTGGTAAGTAAGTGTACTCATTGTTTTTCTCCAGGCGTATGTTCTGTGACAGTAGGTTTGCTTTTCTCAGCGGATTTTGATTCAGATTTTTTTTCTTCTTTTGTTGAGGTTTTTTTCGCAGCGGTTTTTTCTTTTTTTCTATTCGCGACATTCTCTTGAAGTGCTTTCAGCGTTGCGTCAATATCATCAATATTTCTAAAGGTAATGCCTAATTCTTTTGCTTTCTGCAGAAGTGCGACGCGTTTTCTGCCTCCAAGTGCGTGGGCTAAATACAAAGCGTGTGTTGTAACGTTTGCGGTTTGTAACCCTTTCATGTTCTGGACAAGCAAAGGCATTCTTCCGTCAGATTCTAACCCGCGGACAAGCACAGGGCTTTGAAAGCCGACAGTTGGTTTTGTTTTTTTCCCGCGAAGGCTCATGCGCATTTTGCTGTGCATGCCGCGTGGTCTTCTCCACTGTCCCTTAAACTGTGTCATGACATTTGCGTATTGCCGTTCAAAAGAAGGCTTACGCTTTTTCTGAACTTTCTTTGTTTGTAATAAAGTTGGAATATTTTTTGCCATGGTTAAGGTTTCTTCGTAATATAACACCCGTCTTGGAAGATGCGGCGGTCGCGGTTAGTAATTCTTGTGGATTGTTCAATACATGCTGCGGTTTGTCCGACAGCTTCAATATCAAGGCCGTCAACAGTAATTGTTTCTCCTGAAACAACCACTTTTACTCCAGGATAAAGAGAAGTTTTTCTAGGGTATTTTTCTCCTAGGAAATTTTTAACGACAAACATGCTCCCCTCAACAGCGACAGTGATAGGAAAATGTCCTGAGCATACTTTTAATTCTGCGTGGTATCCTTCTTGCGTCCCTTTAATCAAATTGCGGATATGCGCTCTGCATGTATTGATCAGCATTTTGTCTGCGCGGTTGGGTTTCTGCATAGTGCTTTTAATAAAAATACGGGGAGTTTCAAATGAAAGTGTGAAGCGTGGATGAATAAAAGTTCTGCTCAACGTTCCTTTTGGCCCTTCTAAGTGGACAGTATTGTCATACACAGAAGCCTTGACATTGTCTGGAACAACAATATCTGTATCGAATCGATCGTGGCTGGCCATATGATTAGTAGCAATAGGCAAGGAGCCTTCCCCCAAGACCTTGTTGTAATGCGAGAGTGTGAACCATAATGCCTTTAGATGTGCTCACCACTAAAATCCCAAAACCCTTTGCAGGTAAAAACCGTTTCTCATAAGTCTCATAATTTTTTTTGGTGAGGGAAAAACGTGGTTTAACAACACCGCATTTATTGATATTCCCTAAAAGCGAGATCTTTAAAAATCCGCCACGTTCTGCGTCAATAGTTTCATAAGCGCCGATATATCGGTTGTCTCGAAATACATCTAAGACAGCTCTGACAGTCTTCGAGCCAGGATGAATAACGCAGTCATTTTTTCCAACTTTCTCATTATTCAAAATATGCGAAAGCACATTGGAGAGGGGATCGTTTAATGTCATATAAAGTGGATCTAGCTAAACTTTTTAAAGCCGATGGCTCGAGCCTCCTCTCGAAAACATTGTCTGCAGAGGTTGATGTCATAACTGCGGATATGTGCCCCATATCTGCCACAGCGTCTGCAAGGTCGTTTCCCAATGCCTGTAGTTCGTACTTTTGGGCTATTATGTTTGGTGTATTTTTTCAATTTAGCAGGTTTTGCCTCTAATTGGATGAACGCTTTGCGGTAGTCGCTTGTAGTCATGCTTGTTCTCCTCCAACAGACAGATGAAATTTCTCTTTCATGAATGCGATGGCGTCATCTTTGCTGATGCGGTGGCGCTGGGGAAGTTTTGCCGAATGGGCAAGTCTTCGTTTAATTCTAAACCCAGGACGCTGCAAAGTAACAGCAGCTTCCAGCCCAATGATACCAATGCTCACATCATAAGGAACGTCAGGAATGTCAATATATTCTTTAATGCCAAAGGAAAAATTTCCGCTGATATCGAATTTAGAAGCTGGCAGGGTATTGTCAACCGCCCTTAATAATCTGTCTAATACTGCTTCAGCGCTTTTGCCGCGCAAAGTAACTTTGCAGGCGATAGCTAATTTAGGGCGGACTCCCCATGTAGGGATGCGTTTCATAGTAATCGCGTGAACAGGCTGCGCTTTTGTGATTGATTTTAAGAGTTTCATTGCTTTTTCCAATTTATCTCCTGGACTCCCAACACCGATATTGAGAGTGATTTTCTCTACTTTGATGGATTGCATCGTGTTCATAGTGTAAGATTCAGTAGTGGTTTCTCCTTGCCCACAATAAGTGCGTAACGCATGGGAGTAATAAACGTAACGCCATTTTGTTCAGCTGCGACTTTTGGCTTTTGTAAGTCTTTGCCACGCAAAATTTCTTTAATAACACCAAGTGTTCCTTGATGGCTCCCGCCAATGAAATAAGCTAAATAACCTGGTTTCATAGGCAGAACATCCTGGATATTTTTAGTAGTTAGATTGTAATACGCAGTGTCCCCAACAGCAATTGCTTTGGTTGCCACAACATTGCGGCCATCAGCGAAGGTGCATTGGAGCTGTTGTTTTCGCGCCATGGTCTTGCCAACGACTTTTAATAATTTGAATTCTGTTTCAGCGCCGGAAACAGGAAGTAAGACAAACCGTCCATGTGCATCCAAGACAACGCGGTAAGCTTGCTTCAATGAAGTGATTTCAACAACATCCATAAATCCAACTGCGAAGTGTGGGTCTTTTCTAACAACTTTATCAACAGTAATAACGCCTTGGTTCAAAATAAATTTGACTTCTTTCAATGTTTTTGCGAGTTGCAGCATTTCTCGTAAGATCAATCCAAGAGGAAGTGCCTCGCGATAAGAGTGTGATCCAGTTTGAGGGCGTAAAATCCATTTTCGCTCTTTGCGTTTCATCTGCCAAAAGTCAGGTGCTGCTAATCGTGCTAAATGTTGCTGGCCCATAGTTATTTCCTCGTCAACGCCGCGAGGCGTTGTTTATCAGATAAGTTTAATTCTTCAATTAAGATAATAGAAGCTGGAACAAGGACAGGGATTTTTGTGCCGTCTTTTTTCGTCCGTGTCACATTCTCAACACTGACTCTGCTCTTGCGGATATACACATGCTCAATTTTTCCTTTCATATCTTTAAATGACCCGTTGCAGATTTTAACAGTGTCCCCCTTTCGCAATGGAATGCTGCGTTTGCTGTATTTTTTTCGTAATTCTTTGGAGAGGGGAGCGGATAAAAATTTATGCAAAACATGAAGGGGAGCGTTGTATCTGTACTTTCTCTGCTTGCGAGGTTGACTACTCGACTTCCAATGGTTGCTCCAGTCTGCTTTCATACCACGATTTTAGCCAGCTTTGCGACAGCAGGCCATCTCCCGATAACTTCTTTTGCGAGTGCTCCTTTGATCAAGGTTCCTTTTGGATTTCCTTTATCATCTTTCAAGACAACAGCGGCATTGTCTTCAAAACAGATACGGATGCCATCGCTTCTGCGATACTCTTTATGTTGCCGGACAATGATTGCGTTTACAACTTTTTTACGCATCTCAGGACTGCCAACAGAGACAGAAGCAGTAATGAAATCTCCAACGCCACCACTCATATTCCTTCCTTTGACGCCCTTTCCGCCTCGAAACGAAATAACACGTAATTCTTTCGCTCCAGAATTATCGCAGGTAGGGATGTAACTTCCTTTTTGTAATCCCCGGGTGATATGTGCTTTGACTGCTTTCATTGCTGAACCTTCTCAATAATCACGAATGATTTTGTTTTGCTGATAGGTCTGCATTCTAAAATGCGGACAGTATCACCAACTTTGCAGTTTAAACAAGATGGATTGTGGACCTGTAATCTGCTGAAGCGTCGTTCATAACGTTCATACTTTGGGATGTAATGAAGCCGTTCCCATTGGACAACAGCGGTTTTCTGCGCGTTCATACGGGTGATTGTGCAGACAAATTGTCGCCCGTGTACAGCGAGTGTGCCATGGAACGCGCAATGTCTGTCTACACATGTTTGTGTAGGTGTTGCGACACCCAATCCAATATCTTTAGTAGTTTTTTTCATGTGGGTTAAGGAAACTTTTGACAATGATGGATGATTCTGTAAATCCGAGTTTCACCAATTCCTCCCTGATTTTATCTGAGTGATTTCCTTGAAGTTCAATAACGCCATTTTTAGCAGTACCGCCGCAAGCAAGTTTTGATTTGAGTTTTTTCGCGAGATCCTTAAGGTTAATGGTTTTCTCATCCAACCCTTCTACAATCGTAGCGATCTTCCCGAACCGACGTTTCATGACTTTGATCATAATCTGTTGTTCTTCCTTTGCGATAGCCTCGCACATGCAGAGGTCTTTTGGAAGCCCACAGGTCGGACAAACTTCGCTCATGCTTTCAGCTGAACCTCCTGATGTGAATGCATCGTAGTGATGATACGGGCAACACCCCGCTTCAATGCGCGGATCTTGCCAGGATTTTCAGGACGGGTTCCGCTCGCGACTTGCGCTTGCAGCTTCATCAGATCCTTGCGTAATTCCCCCAATCGTTTTTCTAATTCAATCTGGGATAAATTCTTGAGTTCTGAACGTCTGACAAGTGCCATTATGCTGTAGTTTTCTCCTCCTTAGGAGCTGCTTCTTTTTTCTCTTCTTTGTAAATAATGTCGTCTGGTAAGACAACATCAGGATGGAGGATGCTGACTTTAACGCCGACAGTGCCTGATCGTAAGTTGCATGCTTCTGCTGCCCGATCCATAAAACTTTCCGAAATATCGCCGGATTTTTTTAAGTATCCAGCTGAAAATCGCCAGGATTTAGCGCGTTCACCAGGGACACCTCTGCCAGAGATAACGATTTCAATGCCAACAGCGCCAGCTTTCATCGTGTCTTCAAACGCTCTGTACGCCATCGCTTTAAATCGCTTAGGCCCAAACCGTTCAAACCCGCTCATTAAGTTGCGTGCGACAGATGCAGCGTCTAAATAAGGGTTTCTAATTTCTTCAACTTCAATTTGTGGATTTTCCATATGGAATTTAGTGCGGAGTGTGTTGGTTAGACTTTTGATATTCGCTCCTTTTTTCCCGACAATCAAACCAGGCTTCGCAGTCTGCACAATGATTTTCTCGCCTAATGGGGTACGTTGAATATGAATATGGCTGCAGCTTTGCCTTCCTAAAAAAGAAAAGACAAACTCTTCAATCTGTTTTTCTTTCAAGCGCTGGTTGATAATTTGTCGTTCAATCATTGTGATTCCTCTAAATGTAATTCAACGATAGTGTTTTTCATTTTTGTTCGTAATTGTCTTCCTGGATGATACCTCTTTGGTCCTTTGTCTGCTTTCGCGAAACAAATGAGTAATCTTTCTGGGTGCAGCCCGCGATGTTCCGCGTTTGCCTTGACTGAATGGAGTAAATCCAAAAAGGTGCTTGCTGCTTTCAGAGGGAAACGGCCAGCAGCCATGCCAGGTTTATGGCTCAGATCATGGTTAAATCGCTTGATAGGTAGTGCACGTTTTTGTGAAACAACATCTTGTAGCATGCGCTGTGCTTTTGCCAGAGGCTGGTTGCGGATTCTGCCGCAGATTTCAATCGCCATCTTTGTCGAAATAGGCAAATTATGTACCCTGAGTGTAGCTGTTGTTTTTTCTGCCATAGTTATTTGACCGAGAGTGCTGAACTGGATTTTGTAGCGCCAATGCCAGGAGCTGAATGAGCAACTTTTTTACGGGTTAATGCGAACTCCCCTAAATAATGCCCGACCATTTCTGAAGTGATTTGAATAGAGGTATATTCTTTTCCATTGTAAATTTGCAAGAGCAAGTTGATCATCGAAGGTAAAACAATCATGTCTCTACAGTGTGTTTTAACAGGTTTTTTCAATTTGCCCGCGCGCGCAAGCTCTAAACGGGCAAGTAATTTTTTTTGCGCTGGAGTAAATCCATGTTTGAAGCTTCTGCGTTGCCTGGAAGGAAGTAATGCGGCAAGCTGATTCATATTCATAGCCTGCAACTCTTCAAGAGTTCTTCCTTTGAATGCGCCTTCATGTTTAGCCATCAGCGTTTGTATCCTGTTCTACGTGCGCGAACTTGTCCGACTTTTCTGCCAGGTGGAGCGTGGCGGGGAGCGATAGATGGTTTCCCCATATGCCTTCCTCTTCCAGAACCAAATGGATGTTCCATTGCGTTCATGGCGACAGCAGAAACAACAGGGTAGAGTTTTCCGCGTGCTCTGCGGTTATGCCATCGGGCGCCAGCTTTCATTAATGGTTTCTCCATTCTGCCGCCGCCAGCGATGGATCCAATAGTAGCTCTGCATTGATCAGAAAATGTTCGTTCTTTTTTAGATGGTAATTGAACAGTGACAGTTTTTCCCAATTTTGATACTACTTTAGCGAATATGCCTGCGCTACGGACAAATTTGCCCCCATCTCCAGGAGTGCTTTCTAAATTGTAAACAAAAGTGCCTTCAGGAATAGAAGCGAGAGGAAGGGTGTTGCCTTGATTGATCGTCGTTGTTTTTCCAACAGAGATCACATCGCCGACAGCGACACGTTCAAATGCGGGAAGTAATACAACTTCCCCATCATCATATTGCACACGCATAAGGGGAGCAGTATGGCCTGTGCTGTGCACCAATTCAACAACTTTGCCAAAATGGATTTTATCATCAGTAAGGTGTTTTGCGGAAATTTCTCCAGCATATCTATGTGAAGGAGACAAAAAGCGCGGGCCTGCTTGTCCACGTCGTTGAGAGATAATTCGCTTGCCCATAGTTACATCAATCCTAATTTTGTGATGACATCCATTGCAGGATGGTCTTTTGGTAATTTGACATACGCTCGTTTTTGTCCAGCTGAAGTAACAAGTGTGGTGACTTTTATTGCCTGAACGCCAAATAAAGATGCGACAGCTGCCTTGACTTCATTTCTAGTTGCGGTAAGCGCGACTCTGAAGAGGAGTTTATTTTCTCGTTCCATTACTCGAACAGCTTTCTCAGTCGTCAAAGGATAGTAGAGAATGGAATTTGCCTGTTTCATTGTTTGCCTGCTCCGCTTGGGAAATATAAACGTTTGTTTTGTAAGAGCTGCAATGCTTCTTGGCTCCAGACAGTCTGGCGGAAATGTCCGTCAGGATGTTTCATAAAAACGCCGACATTCAAATGATTGACAACATGAACCTCAGTGCCTGGTAAATTTCTAGCAGCAGTGCGCAGTGCGCAGTCCTTAGAGACGATAAAAACTGGGCCCAATGCAGTAGAGTGTTTTCTTCCTCGTAATTTTGCTTTGCCTGTTTTAGAGCGTCGTGTTTCTGCCGCAGATAAGGAGACAGCTGATAAAAATTTCAGGACATCTTTTGCTTTTTGCAGGGATTCAATGCCATTCTCAGCAAGCAGAACATGGTTTGCCTGCGCTAATCCAGCCAATGTGCTGCGGATTGCTTTTTGATTTTCTTTTTTATTGATTTTAATCAGGTAGGTAGCTTCAGATTTAGGAGGGTGTGATCGTCTGCCGCCGACAGTGCCAGGCGCTAAAGCACCGACCCATCCAAATTGTGTCCCTCGTCGCCATAAAACTTTTCGCGGGGTACGGGAGATGCCAAGCCCGTACGATCCTTTGTAATCTCGTCGTCGTCTGGACAGTTTTGCGGAAACTCCTTGGCCGGCGTTGATATACGCGCCAGAAGATTGGAATTGATGCAGGCGGTTTGCTCTATACGCTCGCTGGATTAAATCCAAATCATACGCTTCAGAAAATTGTTCAGGAAGTTCAACAGTTTTTACTTTCTTCCCATCAACAGAATAAAGATCAGCTGCCATTATGCTCTAATATATTGGATGTCAAGGCCTCCCACGCCTTTCTTGACACGAATAGTTTCAGTAAATCGAATTAATCGCTTTGTGGCTCCCGGAATAGAGCCGCGGATTAAGACATAATCTTGTTTGACGAAGCCATAATGGGTAAAACCCCCTGCTGGATTGACGCGGTCAGGTTTGTTTTCAACCAAAACCAAGTCTTTGTTGTACTCAGTCCGTGTATGATATCCATGCTGGCCAGGTAAGATCATGCCCCAGGAAACTTTCGCAGGGCGCAATGGGCCAAGAACATTAGCTCTTCTTTTTTTCTCAGATTTATGGCCGCGTAAGCTGACGCCAAATCGCTGCACAGCCCCCTTGAATCCTTTTCCTTTAGTGACAGCGTGCACATCGACTTTAATGCCTGCTTTGAAAACATCGTGGACATGAATTTCTTTGTCAAATAATTCTTTTGCATATTCTGTTTTTGATTTCACATCGCCTTTGCCTAACGCGACTTCAAACACTTCTGGCGTTTTTTTGCCTAATCCAGAAAGATGCGGCTGTGTATAGACTAAGAGATGGACATCAGAAGCTCTGGAGACAAAAGAATCTAATTGAGTTAAACCCGTATTTAATTTTTCAGCAGCAGGCAGGTCTAAAGTTCTGCCTAAATTCTTTTCTAATTTCGGGGCGTAAAAATCTTTCAAAACAGTAGCGCCATACGGCGTTTTCTGGTAGAATCGAAAGCCATAAACACGTAAAGGAGGGCATTCAATGATCGTGACTGGCCAGCTGACAATATCGCCTTTGTTTGGAGAAGTGGACCGAGTGTCCTTGAACTGTAAATGAGTCATGCCGACTTTATAGCCTGCGAATCCCTGTAAGGTTAAAGTTGTTCCAGAAGCCCATGATTTAACAACAGGAGTCTTCTTTCTCGCGCGGACATGCGGCCAATATTGAAGTGAGCCTCGACGAGGCCTGCGGATGTTTGCCATTGATGGTGTACTCTAGGTTATTTTTCGTGTGCGAGAGTCCGTACTAGAATCAGCGGCGTATGCAAATCAGTAGGGTAAGGATGCGAATTGACAGTTATTTATAAAGATTGCGGTGAAAAAAAGGAATTCAATAACTCTTTAAAGAAAAAGTTCGTAGCGAGACCAATGAAAGCAGATGCCATAATCTTTGATTGGGACGGGACATTAGCAGACACAGAGCCATGCTGGAGCCAAGCAGATAAGATGCTGTTGTCAGAATACAAAATTAAATACAATGACGAATTAAAGAGCAGGTTGACAGGCCGTAGTCAGAAGGAATGTGTAGGGATTTTCATCGAAGAGTATGGATTATCAATAACGGTGGAAGAAGGTGTAAGAAAAAGATTGTTAGCGTTGAGGCGAGTATACATAAATGTGGGCGATGTCCTAATGCCTGGAGCTAGAGAAGTGATCAAAGAAATGCGCGAAAGAAAAATAAAGATGGCGATTGCGTCAGGAAGCCCGCTGGGAATTCTGAAAGAGATTGTAAAAAAGCAAGGTATTTACAACTGCTTTGAGGAGATTATCTCTTCAGATGAAGTGCGGAAAGGAAAACCTGCCCCGGATATTTATATAGAAGCGGCCAAAAAACTGGGCGTAAAAAGAGAAAATTGCGTCGTAATAGAAGATGCGCAAGCAGGTGTAATCGCTGCAAAAGAAGCTGGGATGTTCTGTCTCGTGATACCAAATAAATATACAAAAGACCAGGATTTTGCGAGAGCAGATAAAATAATAAACAGTCTTAAGGAAATAAAGAGCATCATCGTAGAAAAAAATGAATAAGATATTCATGCTTTCTTTTGTAAAAAGATGCACAATTCGTCCATCAGGACCTCATACTTTAGCATAAGAGCGATGGCTTCCAGAAGGAGGAAGAACCTTCTTTCCACGGTGAGAAAAGAAAACAACAACAGCAAAAACAAGAAGAACAACAGAAACAAAAATCCAACGTCGGGAAGATTTTTTCCCAGCAGCAGGCGGTACTGTGGCAGGGGGAGATTGTTCTAAAGATGATGGTAATTGAATGGTAGAAGCAAGTGGAGCGGCAGGAGATTTCAGAGCAATTGCAAAATACGAAAACCCAGGTGAGTTTGCTTGGTAAACAAAAGAAGCGCCTTCTTGCTTCAAGAAATAAGCAGGTAATTCTGTCCAACTTCCATCAACATAACGTAAGAGTATAACATCACCACGTTGTGCGTGCTGGGAAGCGATCCATGAAGAATCGACAAGGAAAGTAAAAGCAATTTGATGGACATCGGTTCCAAGAAAATTCTCAGTTTTGATTTGAAAGGAATTAAAGACAGGTTGTGTTGGGGAAGAAGGCAGCTTACTGCTTGGTACAGAAGCAACAGTCAGTTTAGGAAAAGAAAGATCCTGAAGTGCCACAAAAGAAAGCGTTTGTACGCCTGCAGGGAGATTAGGGGGAGAATAAGAAAAAGACTCTCCTTTATGAAGACTCATCAAAGTGACAGACTGTGTCGTAATCGTTGAAGTGGCGCTGGCACCGCCGCCGCCACTAGAGCTGGAAGAAGTGCTGGAAGAAGTGCTGGATCCGCCCACACTAGGTCCAAGCCCTGAGAAGTGGGGAATGCGCATCCAGACAACATTCGTAGTTGTATTAATGAAACAAGGGGTAGTAGTCAGAAGATTATCATTTTTATCGCAGGTAGCGCCGTCATTCAAATAAGCGCGGTAGAGGGAACTGGAATTGTAATCAATGAAATCAGCAGTCAGGCTTGCGGAAGTGTCGCCGCGGGAAGAATTCCAAATAACATTCCAATTTTCATCATAAAGAATAGGAAGGGTAACAGAAAATGAAAGGCCATCCTCAAGATAAGTGCTTGAACCTTTATCATCAGAATAAGGCATGCCGATGATCGCGTAATCATATGAATTTGCAGGGGCGAAACTGCCAAACTGCCAAGATTGTGTACTGCTTGAGGCAGATCGTGGTGCATTATCAATCACGCTGTCCATAGGGGGTTGTTTTGCAGAGAACATATCAAAATTCATAAACATCAACGTTGTATTTGTCGAGGTGATTTTCATCTCAAGATTAATTTTTCCAGCAACAAGAGCTTTAAACGGATTGAAGTTCGTAGCAGTCATTGAAGTAATCTCACAGGAAGTTGGTGGAGGGAGAATATTGCATGCATCAGAGTTGCGCAAGAACCGCATCTGAACAGGAAGTGTGGAGTTTAACAAAGTAGAATTAATCATCTCCACTTGGCCGCTGCTGTTGATATGTTTAAACCCTGCTCCTTTTCCATCTTTCATGCTGATAAGGGTGATATTGAGTTGGCTCTTGCTTAAGTTAAGGCTGACTTCGCGCGGGGGTGCATCATTTGCAAAAATAAGCACCTTAGCGAAATTACTATTATTTAAAATAGGAACATAAAATGTCCCATTGCTCAAACTCTCAATGATATAATGAAGTGTCCCAAAAGTAGGATTCTTGACCTTAACATCAACATGTAAATTTGTCGTGACAGCGCCACCGCTCGAATTTTGGATATTAATTTGATATCTAGAAGTATTGACATCGCCACCTTCTCCCCAATAGATGCCGGTAAGACGGGATAATGTCAAATTTAAAGTCCGCGGACCAGTAATAGTGACGTTTTGGATCGCTGCTAAAAGATTTGGAGTATCTCCAGGATTGATTGCTTCAGTAGAAGCGTTTTTTGCATAAGCCTCAATAAGGTAAGTGATTCCAGAAGTGGAGCCAATCACAGAAATATTATATGAAGCGAAAGGGCAGGCTGTATCAGTATAGTTGATATCATGGGTAAGGTTAATATCCCCCATATCGCCCTTAACAGGGGGAACAAAACCGCTCCAGGGGATAAGTTTAGGGGAAACTTTAGTAATATTAAGGGCGGTATTATTATGGTTTTGCTGAATATTAATACATCCACTCAAGCGATAATTTGTAAACGTCAAACTTTGGTTCACAACAACAGTCTGGCCTTGGTTGAAATTGCCCAGGGTGGAATTAGATAAGGGAGGGGCGGGGCAATCGCTGTTGTTCATAAAATCTCCATTGCAGATCGTTGGATCAAGAAGAAAATCTGAGGTATTCGTAAAAAAACGGGAAAACATGACAGTGTAATTTCTTCCTATAGGGACAACAACATTGACAGTGCTCACCGTCGTCATAATGCTGCTTTCAATAGGAAATCCAAGGCCTTGGTCAATCACTTCATATCCAAACCGCTGGACAGCAGTGCTGTTTTTTGCGTAAAGCTGAAGTGTCGCAGCAGGCTGTAGGTAAAACGTAGTCCCGTTTAATGTGGGGGGTTTCATAAACTCAAAATCAAAACCGCCTGGAAAAGAAAAGGGATAAAACGTGAATGCGGGGAAAGGGGGCAATAAAGAACCAATGCGGACAGCGGATCCAGTCGAGTTATATTGATAAAGTTTAAACTGGTATAGTTGAGCGCTTCCATTAATGCTAGAAAAAGTAAAATTACCATCAGGTCCGCTATTTGTACGAGCAACTAAAATCGAAGCAGGCGGGCCAAAAGCGCCTTGCACAACTTGATACATACTAATATTTACATCAGTCACGTTGCCACCAGTCTCATTTTTGACATAACCAGAAAAAACAAAGTTGTCAGTAAGGGAAACAGTCGTCACATTCCCGCGAAGCAGGGTATCATTCGAAAGGATGGTAAAAGCAACATCGCCCGCAGCAGTGGCGGTGATATTAAACCAAAAACTTTGCAAAGTAGTATTTTCAATCAATGCTGCACTCGTTCTATTGGTCCAATTCAGCACCATCTGGCCTTGAACGCTTACATTAGAAAAAAAAGAAATTCCGGAGCTTGTGCCATTTGATCCAGTTACAAACGTCCAATCAAAAGGAAGAATGATTTTAATGCTCGTCGTATTCAATGCTGCAGTCGTATTCATCGTAATATTAATAATGGTATTAACAGTCCGATTAAAATAATTGGGAACAGCGCCTTGGAGAAGTATAGGTTCTGCGGAAACAACCTCAGAAACAAAGAGAGTAACCAAAAAAAATAGGAATAATAAATAAAGTTTTCTCATAGAGCGACTCTTTAAATAAACAAGAGAAGAATTAGTTTATTAATCTATTGTTTAAGCTGCGAGAGTATATTCTTTCGTATGTTCTTTTCCATCAACAGTCAAGACACGAACAATTTTCCCTTTATGGATTGCATGTAAACGAGCCAGTGCAAGATCATTCTTATACTTCTCAGGAACGTCCAACGATTCAACGAGAAATGAATGGATGGCCTGCGCTTGTGTATATGGTTCTTCCACATCAAAGAAAAAATCATCAGCGATAATTGCATCATGAAAGACACATTTGCAAAAATCAATTTTAGGCGCTTCTTTATTTCCTTCTTTGTCTTCTTTCGGTGATTTTTTAGGATTCGGTAATGTCTGTTTGCAAACAACGCTTCCCAAATCACTAGCTAAATTCAACATAAGTAAATTATCTTTCACTTTCTCAGAGAATAGTTTAAAATCATTGGCGGGTAAAGAGGTTTCACTGATTTCTAATTTCCCAACACCCATGCGTTTGCTGAACACAGCGGAAATTCCTAACGTTTTACTAATGTCAATAAGTGTAATAATTGTTCCAGAAAAGGTAACAGTTCCTGTGGATTTTTCAGCGAATAATTCAACAAAATCATTGCTATATTCAAAACTAGTGTTAAGTTTAATGCTTCCCTTGCTTTTCTTCACAGAGACCATAGCCCGATTAATGTACATTCCTTTTCCAAAGCGTCGAAAGTTTCTTTTCACAGATTCATCAGAGATGCCTATAAGCAGTTTATGGAGAAAATTCATAATTCCATACTCCGTTTATAGTTTCGTTCTCCAAATAAGATCCAATAGATTACAGCTAAAAAACTTAAACTCAAAATCACAAGTAAAAATGGATTCATATGGTTGCAACAAACAATTTTCTTATTTAAAGGTTATGGCTTTTGCAGGAAAGACCGCATAAATCGCTTTTTCAGGAAGTCGTTTTCGAAATCCAGATTGTGCGTAGTTAAGATTCAAAGAAGAAAGATCAAAATTAATCCATGGATCCATCCAACCAGTTTTTGTTTTAGCAAGATAATGTCCAGCAGGATAATCTTTTGATCTTCGTATAAATACAATTGTGTTTTCTGTAAAGCGCATTCCATTTTTGATGTATTTGTAATCATATTTCTTTCCCGCCTTATATTAGGGCAGCGACAAGATCTCTGCAAAACAATTCAGCTTTTTTATCATAATTGGGGAAATATTTATTTTTTGTAAAACGATAAGATTTTTTTTAGAACGAAAGCGGCGCAGGCAATGCCACAGCCAAAAGCATCTTCTTGCGTAACAGCTTTTTCCATAGTGATGATTCAAGAAAGAAAGGTTTTAAAGATTGCGCCAGCCGTGGTAAAATTTTGTTGCAAGGCGCCTATGTACCTGACGTTTTTGCCTCGATAAATAATTATATGCATCTAGCTATTTAAACTCTTCTGCTATTTTTCCCTCGCTGTAATATTTTTAGGTTATTTAATTGTCCACAAATTAGTTAGCGACAAAAGAAAGGCATATAAATAAGTTCTGCGTATTTATATTATGATTTCAACAAAAGAGCGTAAATTAATCATCCAATGGGATGAAAATGGAAAGACACAAAATGAAATTGCCGAATTATTGAGCTGTAA
>JACRKJ010000037.1 GCA_016219825.1 Candidatus Woesearchaeota archaeon
AGCATGTCAAACGAGGCTTCTATCGAAAGAAAATGCTCAAGCAATGGAGAACACGAACCTATCATCGCAGAGAAATGAGCGAATCCATCTTTTCTGCTTTCAAGCAGAAATATGGAGCTAGCGTGAGCTCCAGAACTATTAAAACACAGCGATCAGACCACTATAGCCGAGCTAACAAGTATAAACTCAGTCAGGTTATACAACCAGATTTTCAACTGAGCCGCTTCTTTATCAATAGCAAAATATTTATTAAGCGGCAGCAAAAAAAGAAAAAGATGGTGTTTGATAAATCCTTATTGAAAATTCTCGCGTGCCCAAACTGCAAATCTGGATTAACCCAAAAGAAAAACCAGTTGGTCTGCGCCAATTGCAAAAAAAGGTATCCTATTGAGAACGATATTCCAATGCTTCTTCCATAATTATTGGCCGACAGCGCCGCTTACTTTTCCAGCGAAACTGACAGGTGTTTCAGGCGTTGTGCTGTAGACTTGCCCATTGCTGTAGCGTAGATAGTTTCTGGTTGTTCCTTCAATAGAGAGCGCAGAAGCGACAGCGTCTTGGTTAATGACGCACGGAATCGTGAATTCTTGTTCATCAGGGTATTTCATTTCTGGCGTTGTAAATGTCTGGCTGCACGTAAGCTCAGGAAAACTGATCTTTGATACAGTCACAAGTTCATCTTTATTTAAGCGTAATCGTAATTTAATAAAATTTGAGGTGATGGTTTTATCGACGCAGACAAATCTCGAGGACGCGTCGCACAGCTCTTGGACAAGCAAATATGGTCGTTCACGGACAACAGTTGTGGCTCTAGTTGTTTCATCCACATCGCAGATGCTATTCTCATTCTTATCTAAACAGCAGGTGTTTTCATGGGCGAGGTAATATTTTCCGCAGCCGCTTGTCGCGCTGCATCCTGCGAGAAAGAGAAGGAACACAATAAAGAGGCTGAACAAAATGATGTTTTTCATAAAAGAACATAAATATAGAGGATTATTAAGGCTTTTCATTGAGTTGTTTGTTAATCTGCTTAATTATAGTTTGTCAGCATAATACAAATCTTTATTAAGAAACAAGTCAAAAAAAGGATATGGAACAAAAAAAGATAGGTGTTCTTATTTTGGGGATATCTGTATTGCTTGGTCTTATCTTTGTAGGGTATAACGCAAAGTTAAATAATGTAAGCGCGTTAGAAAGCTGCAACCCCACTGCATACTGCGCAAAGGTCAGTTCATTGTTGTCATTGACAAATTTCTTTATCGGGATTATTTCCGCGTTGTTGAGCTTGGGGTTTTATTTGATCGCGTTTAACCAGGAGGAAAAGCTGGTACAGTCCTTCGCGCAGGAGAAAAAAGCCTTGAAAGAAGAGGAGAAATTCAACATTCTTATGAAGGCATTGCATCCAGAAGAACAGCAGATTATGAAAGCAGTGCAGCAGGAGCAGGGAATTACACAATCAATGTTGCGGATAAAGACAGACTATTCAAAGACAAAACTAAGTTTGATTTTGAAGGATTTAGAAGGGAAAAAGTTAATAAAAAAAGAAATAGCTGGAAAAACAAACAAGGTTTACATAATCTAAACCATTTCAAGGCTTCTAAACAATAAGAAACGGTTTTATGCTTGCATTTGCCGAGATAAACAAAAAAACAACAACCGTTTCAGGAGTTAAGTATTTATAACAGGGCAGCTCTCTCAGGTTTATGAAAAAAGAAATTGAATTTCCTCCATACATGGTTGTCTTGGTCGCGATCATCGGAATTCTTCTCGCGTTTAATCAATATCAATTAGCAACGCTCAGTCCTGGAAGCACGTTTGGTGTAAGCTCATCCAGTATTCCACTGGAAGGCGGGTTCAAGGTCAAAAATCCAACTGGTGACGCAGTCCAAGACGCGATTAACACAATTATTACAACAGGAACTCCCACATATGGTCCAGAATTAGGGGTGACATTTGATGATCCGGTTAAAAGTTTAAACATTCTCGCGAGTTTGCATGGAAAACTCCCAACAGCGTCGTTGACACCGCAGGAAAAAGAGCGATACATCGCGGTCGGGACAAAAATTTCCTGTGAATTTTGCTGCGGGGCTCCGTCTGTGGTGGACCAGCAGGGAAGGGACTTATGCGGATGCGCGCATGCGCAGTCATTCATGGGTTTGTCAAAATATCTGATTAAGAATCATCCAGACTGGTCAAACGAGCAGATTTTAACAGAATTAACAAAATGGAAATCATTATACTACCCAAAAAATATGGTGGAAAAAGCGGCTGCGTTGATTCAGAATAAACTGCCATTGACGCCAGAAGCGTTGAATGATCCAAAATTATTGAATAAAATATCAGCGGGAGACGCAAGCAAAATTGGAGAGGCGCTTCCAGCGATGGTTGGAGGCTGCTAAGGAGGAACTATGGATAAAAATCTAATTGTTGCAATAGTGTTAGGAATTTTAGTGGTTGTGTCTGCGATTCAGGCAGTGCAATTAAGCAGTTTGAAAGCGAAGCTTTCCAGCGGGACACTGAGTACGTCTGGAGCAAAAGTATCTTCTTCATTAGGAGGAAGTTCTGGTGGTGCTGCGTCAGTCCCAAGCAATCTGCAGAATCTGCCGAGTATGGTCGGGGGCTGCTGATTTTTTCTTTTTTAACATGAAATTGCTCAAAAAAATAACAAAAAATGTTTCTATTGTGGACATAATCCAATGGTTGTTCATTGCGCTGGTTGTTCTTTTTCTGGTCAATACAGGAATAACAACATCATTAACATTGGATGCCCAGTCAAAGGTAAATGCGGCTGTAGAAGCAGCGAGACCAGCGAGAATTCAAGTATTTACGATTCCAGCTCCAAATTGCCAGGACTGTTTTGATATTGCAAAAGAAATCAAAGCTTTAAATGAAAAAAATGTGAATATCACTGAAGAAAAAACGCTTGCGTTAACACAGGCGAAAGAGGTAATCGCCCAGTATAAAATAACAAAGCTTCCAGCGGTGCTTGTAAAAGGGCAGGTGGAAAAACTCTCGCTTGAATGGACGAAACAAAAAGATGCGTTCGTTTTTGTTCCAGGACTTCCGTATTATGATATTACGCTAGATAAAATAAAAGGAAGAGTAGCCCTTACGGTCATCAATCCAGAAAATTGTCTTGCGTGCAAAGATCTAACATCCTTTGTCGCGAGCGTAAAAAAATTATTGTCTGTATCATCGACAAAAATAGTAAATCAAGCGGACGCGAAAGATCTTATTCAGAAATACAATCTCAAAACACTTCCAACAGTGATCATAAGCAAGGACGCGCAGGAATACCCTGATTTCACAAAACGATGGCAGGATTTAGGGACGCAGGAAGCGGACGGTTCATTTGTTCTGCGTGAGCTTGCACCGCCATACAAAGAAATAGAAACAAATACTATTAAGGGATTGACGATGTTAACCTACATTACAGATAAGTCCTGCGCAGGATGTTATAATGTCAGCGTCCATAAAGATATTATGCAAAATCGTCTCGGAGTCTATATCGAGCGTGAAAACACAATGGATATTGAGTCAGGGGAAGGAAAAGCGTATCTTTTCAAGTATAATATCACAAAAGTCCCAACATTTTTTATTTCATCCCAGATCAAGGATTATCCTGCATTAAAATCTGTCTTAAGTGAAGTTGGAACGTTTGAAGCAGACGGATCATTTGTGTTTAGGAATTTTGACGTGATTGGTGTCCCATATAAAGATCTGAACACAGGAAAACTTGTTGAACCGCCAAAAAAATGAATGAAGAACCTGCTCCAGAATTGACAAGCCATGAGAAGAAAGAGCTGCGCAAGGAAGAGCGTGAAGAGCAGAAGCAAAACCAGCCTATCCCTTGGAAAAAATACAAGGGAAAAGCGATTGGGTATGGTATTCTCGCGATAATTTTATTCTTATTTATCTTGTTGCTCTATAAGGTTTCTCAGGTAAAACCCGCAGAAGGATACACGTCTGGCCCGGTGCATTGGCACGCCTATCCAACAGTCATGGTCTGCGGAGAGGAAAAAACGCTGCCCTATCCAGCTCCATCACAGCATCTAGGAAATCCATTATTGCATACGCATGCCCCTCCAGAAAATTACGCCCATATCGAAGGGCAGATTTACAATAAAGACGATATTACATTGGGAAAATATTTTGACGCGATTGGGGTAAAGTTCAGCAATACAGGGATTCTAGAAAAAAGAAATGGGGAAAAATGCGGCAATGGGAAGCCTGGACAGGTGCGGATGAGCGTGAATGGAGTTCCAAACACTGAATTAAGGAACCATGTTCTTGCTGACGGGGAAAAAATTCTTATTACATTTGAATAGGGCAACATTTATATTAAAGTAGAATAAAAAGAAAGAAGGGAAAAGAGGGGAATGGTTGAAGTCAATAAGTTTGCAGTAAAGCTTGGCGGAGAGGCAGGCTATGGCATCGCGGAAGCTGGAAAAATACTGGCGAAAGTATGCGTGCGTTCTGGATTATACACTGTTGTTACAAATGAGTATCCTTCTTTGATTCGCGGCGGCCACAACACAGCGCACATTCGCGTTGAAGATCGGGAGATTTATTCCCATATTAAGACATGCGACATTCTCATTGCGTTAAACAAGGAAACAATGGATCTGCACATGCAGGAAATAACGCCGAACGGAGCAGTTATTTATGATGGGGCAGAAACAAAAATAGAAACAGGAAGAAAAGATGTTCAATTGTGTTCTGTTCCATTAGCGCAGTTGGCAAGGGAAGCAGGCGGAGAGCGGATTGTCCGAAATACTGTCGCATTGGGCGCGGCGTTCGCGTTGCTTCAGGGAGAATTTGAAATGCTCGCGAATGTCATTCAAGAAACCTATCATGAGAAAAAAGGAAGCAAAATCGCGAGCATCAATAAAAAAGCTGCGGAATTAGGATACAGTTGTATTAAGGAAAAGTACAAAGGTCCATTTCGAAACCAGTTCAAGAAAGAAAAACAAAAGCAATCGATCCTGCTGGATGGAAATACTGCGTTATGTCTGGGCGCGGTCAAAGCAGGCTGTAAATTTCATGCGCAATATCCCATGACCCCAAGTTCAGGAATTTTAAGTTATATGGCTCAGCAGGCGATGGAGTACAATATTATAGTGGTGCAGCCGGAAGATGAGATTTCCGTGATTAACATGGCGATCGGTGCTGCGTTTGCAGGTGTAAGGTCTATGTGCGCGACAGCTGGCGGGGGTTTTGCGTTGATGGTCGAGGGCGTTGGGTTGGCTGCGATGACAGAAACACCAGTCGTAATTATTGTTGGCCAGCGTGGGGGGCCGTCGACAGGGCTGCCGACAAAAACAGAGCAGGGAGATTTAAGGTTTGTCCTGCATGTTGCGCAGGGAGAATTCCCAAGGGTAGTGCTTGCTCCAGGAGATCCAGCAGAATGTTTCTATGAAATAGGAAATGCGTTCAATCTCGCGGAAAAATACCAGCTTCCTGTTTTAATCCTCACAGACAAATATGTAGTTGACAGTATGTTTACAGTTCCTATGTTTGACCAGGATAAAATAAAAATTGATCGTGGATATCTTATAACAGAGAAACAACTGGAGAATTGGAATGACTTCAAGCGTTATCAGTTCACAGAAGATGGCATTTCCCCAAGAAGCGTTCCAGGCCAGAAAAATGGGATTTACAAAGCTGCGAGCGATGAGCATGATGAATATGGGTATGTCAATGAAGATCCAGAAAACAGAAAAAAAATGATGCAGAAACGATTCAAAAAACTAGAATTGCTCCAAGGAGAAATTCCAGAGCCAAAAATTTACGGGGATAAAGATGCGGATATCGCAATCATTGTCTGGGGATCAGTAAAAAATCAGGCGCGGGAAGCGATCAAGTTATTGGCAAAAGAAAATATTGCTGCGAAGGTGATCCATTATCTTTACATAAGCCCATTCCCAGCGGAGGCGACGCGTCATCTTTTAAAAGAAGCAAGAATAAACCTCTTAGTGGAGAATAATCTGACAAGCCAGTTGGGAAGTATTATCCAGGAGCATACAGGAATCTTTATCCAGCATCGGTTGTTGAAATCAGACGGTCTTCCATTGAGTCCAGAGGAAATTTACCTGAAAGTAAAGCAAATACGAGGAGCATATGGTGAAATTTGAAGAATTGAATACGCTGAATCCAATCACCTGGTGCGGCGGATGCGGGGATTTTTCCATGCTACTTTGCTTGAAAAAAGCGATTGTTGAATTAAACCTAGAAAAAGAAGAAGTGCTCTGTGTCTCTGGCATTGGCTGTTCAGGAAAAGTTCCCTATTGGATTAATACATATGGTTTTTGCGGGCTGCATGGAAGGCCATTGCCGGTAGCGACAGCGGCGAAATTAACAAATCATAAATTAACAGTTTTAGCGATGGGCGGGGATGGGGACGGCTATGCTGAAGGAACAAGCCATTTTATTCATGCTGCGAGAAGAAATATTGACATTACATACATCGTTCATGACAATCAAGTGTATGGGCTGACAAAGGGTCAAGCTTCCCCCACAAGCGACAAAGGTTTTTTGACAACATCAACTCCAAATGGCGTCTTGGAAATGGCGATAAATCCTATCGCGTTGGCGTTGTCTGCTGGTGCCACATTTGTAGCGAGAAGTTACGCAGGTATGCAGCAGCATTTAATTGAAATGATCAAAGAAGCAGTCAAGCACAAAGGATTTGCGTTTATTGATGTTTTGCAGCCCTGTGTAACGTATAATTACAAAAACACCTATCAATGGTATCAGGCAAAAGTTTATGATCTTCAAAAAGAAAAGCATAACACTTCAAGTTTAACAAAAGCGTTTGAAAAAGCGTTGGAATGGGATGATCATGAAAAAACAAAAATTCCAATAGGTATTTTTTATCAGGCTGGGCGCGATACGTTTGAGGAGGATCATGGGCAGATAAAGAAACTTCCATTAGTCAAACAAGAAATTAATAAGATAGATATTACTCCGCTGCTGAAACAATTGCAGTAATCTGACCGATAACGTTAAAAACTGGGGCAATAAATGGATACACAAAATGGGTGAAGCGTTATTAGAGCTAAAACAGGTGTCAAAACGATATGGGAAGAATGTCGTGCTTGATGATGTTTCGTTGAAAGTCCCGGATAATGCTATTGTTGGCGTTATTGGAAAAAGCGGCTGCGGGAAAACAACGCTCTTGAATATTTTAGTGGGATTTCTCAATCCAACAGAAGGGAAAGTATTCTATAAGGGAAGTGAGCTGCGAAAAATTCTAAAAGCTGCTGAATATAACTTTGGATTCTCAAGCCAGGATACCTCATTTTACAAAAAATTAAACGTCAAAGAGAATATGGTGTATTTCGGGCGGTTATATGGCTTGGATAAATCAACAATTCGGGAAAGAACAAAGGAGCTGTTGAAGTTATTTAATTTAGAGGAAGCGAAATTTACATTGGGCGAGGAGTTGTCCAGCGGGATGCAGAAACGGCTGGATATCGCGTGCGCTTTGATCCATAAACCGGAGATTTTAATCTTGGATGAGCCCACAGCAGACCTCGACCCGATTATGCGGAAGGAAATTTTAATGCAGATTAAAAAGGTGCAGGAGCAGGGGACAACAGTCATTATTACATCGCATATTCTTTCTGAAGTCGAGTATTTATGTGATCCAGTATTTATCCTTCATGAAAATCATTTGATTCCAGTTGGGGCGAAAGAGGGGGAGCAGCGTATTGTCTCAGTGGAGCTGGCGTCCCATAAATATGATCCATTGTTAAAGCTGTTAAAAGCGAAAAAATTGACATTGGAAGGGACGCAGCAGCGCGGAAATGCGTTGAAGATTATTACTCCCCAGCCAGAGCATGTCCTGCATATTGTTGGGGAGTATGCCAAAAAGAAAAAAGACCATATTATAACAATCCATTTAGGAAAAGGGTCATTAGCGAGGATTTTCGAGAAGATTGTCAAAAAGGAGGATTTCGCAGAAGAACATGTTGGCTCCGTTTAGTTGGATCAAGAATAATATACTTCGGTTGCTCTCAATCGTGTATAAGAATATTAAGATTTTATTGCGGTCAAAAAGCTCCGCGTTGGTGGTTATCTTCGGTCCGCTGTTGATTATCTCATTAATCGTTATCGCGTTCAATAATTCAGCGATTTTTGATATTAAGGTGGGAGCGTATTCTTCGAGCTTTAGCCCATTATCGGAAAATATTGTGAAGCAATTGCAGAGTGACCAATATGCTGTCGCGAAAACTGCGGATCGGGAGAGCTGTATTGACGGCGTGAAAAAAGGAGATTACAACCTGTGCTTGGTTTTTTCTCCTGATATGGTTATAGAGAATAATAAGAATAACGTGATTACATTTTATGTGGATTATTCAAGGGTGAATTTAGTCTATGCTGTCATGGACAATATTGGCTCAAAATTAAGCAAGACCACGGAAAAATTAAGTTTGGACTTGACGCAGACACTGGTCAAGGAGTTGGATCTTACAAAGACAGAATTGGCGAAGCGGATTTCAACAGTCAGTGCATTGAATTCAAACACAAACGCGGTCAATGAAAGGGTCGGGGAAGTTTCTTCATCATTGACAAAAATAGATTTGGACGTTCGTTATGAATTATTGGGGTTGCCTGAGCTGATTACAAATCTCCAGCAGGCGCGTTCAGGAGCGACGGAAAACGCGACAGCTGCGAGGCTGGATGATATTCTTGTTCAATTAAGTAGTGTAGATAATAGAAGCAGGGAGTACGTGAATAAAGTTTCAAAAGCGAGAACGATGCTTGACGCGTCAGTCCCAAGCATCAAGGCGTTAAGCCCGATTTTAAAGCAAAATCAGGCTGATCTTGCTGACTTAAAGGAGAGCATGAGCAGGGTAACGAAGAGCATTGAAAGCATTAATGTCACAAACGCGGAAAATATTGTAACCCCTATTCGCACAGAAATCCAGCCGATTGTGACGCAGACAACACAGTTAAGCAAATTGTTCCCAACATTCCTGACATTGGTCATTATGTTTGTCTGCATCATGCTCGCTTCAACATTAGTCTTGAATGAGAAAAGCACAAACGCGTATTTCAGGAATTTCATAAGCCCAACCCATGATTCTATTTTCCTGGTTGGGACATATTTAACCGCGATGGTCATTGTAACCTTCCAATTGGGGATTATTCTCGCTGTCGCGCGCTACACACTGGAAAAAGGAATAATTTCAGCGCTCACAACGTCATATATTCCATTATTCTTGATTGCTACCATGTTTGTCCTCATGGGGATGGTTATTGGATATATCTTCAATTCGCAGGAAACAGCGACCTTAGCTTCCTTATTTTTAGTAAGCGGCTCTTTATTGTTCTCAAACACAATTTTGCCGCTGGAGACAATTCCGGCAGCCATTAAAAAATTATTGATCTGGAACCCGTTCGTCTTAAGCGAGTCAATTCTAAAGAAGATATTCGTGTTTGGGTTTAGCCTCCAGAACATTCAAGTCTATTTGCAGAACGTAATTATCTATAGCGCAGTCTTCTTAGTGCTCGCGTACATCACCCTAAAGTTATATAAACGTAAAATTCGCAGATAAATCATGGCAACAGTGACTCCCTGGAATGTAGAAGGAAACTGAATATAACAATTTGATCCAGCAGTTCGGGACCAAACCATTAACGAAAGAAGTAGCTGGTCATCTTGCGGCATATGGAAAACTGCCAGCGATGCTGAGAAGGGGTTTTTTTTCTCGCATCGTGATTTGCAGTTGATCTTAAAAGATGCGGATGAAGGAAGGGGGTTTTTTTTGTATACAGGAAGAGCTCCTGCAGGCCCAATGCATATAGGCCACATCATTTCATTTTACATGACAAAATGGTTCCAGAAAGTGTTTGATGTCAATGTTTATATTCAGATTCCAGATGAGGAGAAGTTTTTAGCGAAGAAAAATATCCTCTCATTGAGTGAGACTGACGCGTTCGTTGAGGACAATCTCTTGGATATTGCTGCTGTTGGGTTTGATCCAGACAAGACATTTATTTTCAGAAACCGTGAATACGCGAAACAACTCTATGGACCTGCATGCGAAATCGCGAAAAAAATAACTTACTCAACAGCGAAAGCGGTCTTTGGCTTTACACCAGAGACAAACATCGGGTTGGTTTTCTATCCTACGATGCAGATGGTTCCAGCGTTTTTTGAGAAAAAAAGGTGCTTGATCCCTTCAGCGATAGATCAAGATCCTTACTGGAGGATACAGCGTGATTGCGCGGAAAGTCTTGGGTATTGCAAAGCTGCCGCTATCCATTCAAAATTCCTCCCCCCATTGACGGGAACAGAAGGAAAGATGAGCTCATCTGTGGCGAACGCCGCGGTCCTGCTGAGTGATACTCCTCAAAATGTCCAGTTTAAAATTATGAAATACGCGTTTTCTGGCGGTCAGGCGACCTTGGCTGAACACCGTCAAAAAGGCGGGAATCCAGATATTGATGTTGCGTATCAATGGCTCGCTGCCTTTTTCGAGGAAGATGACCAAAAATTAAGCCAGATATATCTAGACTACAAGTCAGGAGAGTTGTTGTCTGGAGAGCTGAAAAAGATCGTAGTGGATAAGGTCAATCTCTTCCTGCAGCAGCACCAAAAACAGCGTTTGAAAGCCAAAAAGAACCTCAAAAAG
>JACRKJ010000038.1 GCA_016219825.1 Candidatus Woesearchaeota archaeon
TATATGCTTCTATTTTTTACCCATCCCAACGCAGTCAAAATCTTACCCTTTCCCTTGCTCAAGGAAAAACATACAAAACGATTTTTGAAAATACGACTGAAAAAGGAGTTTATCATGTGTATATCTATAGCCTTGACAACCAAGGGAATATTGCCCATATCCATGAAACGTTCTTCACGGAAGACCATATTCCTCCCCATATTGAGAACATCACGTTTACATTTTCCTCTGAACTGCAACCAAGAAATTTTCCTGTTAATGTTTCCGCTGAAGTATTTGACGATGTTGATATTGACCAAGTGTACGCGCAAATCACTTTTCCTAATGGGAGCTTTTCCTTTATCAACCTTACTGGACACGCGAATATCTTTTTAGGAAATGTTTTTGATACAAGCGCTATAGGCGCATATGATGTGCGCATTATCGCATATGACGGAAGCAGAAATGTAAATGACAGTGCGCATGCGAATTTTGCCATTAAAGATATTGCTCCACCAAATGTTACAGCGCTTTCATTTGTTCCAGCGTTTCAAAACAGGACATTCCCTGTTTTAATCTCCGCACAAGCCCAAGATGATGTCGCTGTCAAGGACATAACGACATCCATCACCACACCTCGAGGCAGAATTATTTCTTTCCCCCTTTCTGGGCAGACTTCTCTTTTTTCAGGCACATTTCTTGACACCTCAGAAATTGGAACATACAACATACAAGTTCTCGCTAGAGATACAAGCAACAACATTAATGATAAAGTTATCGGAAGATTTACTGTTTTTGATGCGCTTCCCCCAAACATTACACAAATAACTATTCTTCCTAAAACCCAAAACAGGACATTTCCTGTTTCTTTTTCATTCATTGTCACTGATGATGTCGGGCTTCAGGAAGTAGGAGCTGAGAGCATCAGCCCTTTAGGAATCAGGACAGCCATTCCCTTAACATTGGATAAAGCATCTTTTTCTGGAACTGTTTTTATTACATCTGAAATCGGCAATTACACGCTTCATCTCACCGCCAAGGATCCTAGCGGAAATACCAATGAGATTTACGAAAATTTTACCATCCGCGACGCTCTCCCCCCATCTGTCACGCAACTTCAGGCGAAACCCAACTTTCAAAATAGAACGTTTCCAGTCGTCATTTCCGCTGTTGTTCAAGATGATGTCGCTGTTAAGGATGTCACTGCAGACATCACCAACCCCTTAAATCAAGTTTTATCTATTCCCCTTCAAAGAAACGCCAATGACCCTGTCCGCTATTCTCTTCGATTCACAAATGATGATTTTATAGGCACTTACGCTGTGCGCATACGCGCTGTGGACACGAGCGGGAACATAAATGACTCTGCAGCAACGAGCTTTATGGTTATGGATGGAATTCCTCCTGTCATTTCAGGATTACAGCCTACTCCAAATCCGCAAGAACGCACCAAGCCTGTTTTGATCAGCGCTGATGTACGGGACGATATCCTTGTGCAGGATGTTAAAGCGATCCTTACTTATCCTCAAGGACAACAACGTGAATTTTCCCTCAGCAGAGACATTAATACATATTCCCTTCTTTTCGCAGACACTGGGCAGATTGGAACTTATCATGTCAAAATTCTCGCCACAGACACAAACAACAACCAAAATGAAGCAAACGCTGATTTTGTTATTGTTGACCTCACCCCTCCCCAAATTACAATTTTATCTCCTGAAAACAATTCCTTACTTTATGGCGATTACGCCAACTTTTCTTTTACAGCGGCTGATGACGTAGGGATAAGCGGATGTTCTTACAGCATTGATGGAACCACTGAAATAACTGTCCCAGACTGCAAGACATTTATGGCCAAGCTTCAAACTGGATCCCACGCCCTTCAAATTTTCGCGAAAGACACAAGCAGTAACATCGGGCAAAACAGCACTTCTCTTCGCATGACTTTGAATGGAACTATCGCTGGGAAGATTCTTTATACAAATGGATCAATCGCTCCCCTCGCGCTTGTCCAATTATTTGACACCAAGAAATCCCTTATCACATTCCAGCAATCATTAGAGAACAGCAATTACAGCCTGCAAGCGCCTCGCGACAATTACACCATCTCCGCATTAAACGGCACTTCATTCGCTCTAGCCCAGAATGTTTCAATACAGACAGCAATGACAATGTACTTCAATCTTACGCTTTACCATTTCTGGGAATTCCCTTATAAGACTGATTCCAATTGCATCGCCCTTTACCATTTTGACGGCGATTTAGCAGACAGCTGCAAAGGGTTTACTGGCGTTGACGCTGGATCTAACGCTGTTCCAAGCATGAATACTTTCTATAAAAACGCGCGTGAATTTAGCGGATCACAATTTATTAATCTGCCAACAGCGATGACCTCTTCTTTAGGAGACCAATTTACAATTGACGCTTGGATAAAAACACCTGCTTCTTTTGCTGGGGGCGATCAAGAAGGAAAGATGATTTTTGTACATCGCGCCGGGAGCAGAGACGTGTTTACAGGATATGGACGAACGCGGGATGGTCCATCGCAAGAAGACAAATTATTTTTTATCGTCCGCAACCCCCTAGGCGGAGGAATCGTGTATGGACAGACAAGCCTGCAGCCTGACACGTGGAATCATGTCGCGTTTGTCTCTGATGGAACGAATTTAAAGTTATATATCAACGGAAAACTTGACACTACTAATTCCGTTACAGGCAGCATGGACTGGGCTGGAGGAAATCCCCAGAACGCGATTGGAGCAAACCCAAAAGAGCTCAATAGTTTTTTTATTGGAAGAATTGATGAATTAAGAATAAGCAATGTCGCGCGCAATTATGATTAATAATTCACTAAAATTTCTATATCTTTTCCGAATAACTTCCTTAAATCCTCAAATATTTTTTCCTTGATAAATACTTTCTTTGGGATCGGCATCTCTGACAACGCTTTTTCCAATGTCTCCAAGTTGCTTTTTTCAACTGGACCAAGAGAACCATCGTCTTTCAAAGACGCTTTTGTAATCTCTTTTTCTTCCGCATCAATGTCCGTGATTAGGAATATTGTCTTTTCCAGCATAATCGCCTCGCCGTATTTTTCCCCATGCTTGAACCTTATTTTCGCCCTGTCAAATTCATATCCTCTTTTTCGCTGAACATATTCAATCATTGATTTGACAAACACCCTCGCTTCCCTCCGCACTTTCTCTAACTCAGGGGAGCTCATTTTTTTCTTCGCATACTCTGTTTTTGTTTTTATGATTAAATTCAATGTTTCCAGTACTTTCTCTGAAAGGATCTTTTTCTCAATCAAATGCTTCTTGAATAATGGAATAACCTGGTCTTTTGTTTTCGCTTCAATGTTATTCGCCTTTAACGCGTCTTCAACCACGTTCAAGCTGGTATTGGCCATCTCTTCAACGCTTTCCTTGTCTCTCCGCGCCTGGATCTGCTCGAATAATTTTTTAATTCTCGCTAAATAATCCTCTGCGTCTTTCAAGAAGTCATCAATCTCTTTTCCCGCAACTTCCTTGACAGTGCCGTGCTCAATTCCCTTGTAGTATTTTCTGACTTTATCAAGAATGTTTACATATTTCATCTCCAATAATTTTTCTTTCTTGACAAATATTTCTTCCATCAATTGGATTGTCTCTTTTGGCGTTGGAGGAGCGATGCCATATAACATCAACGCAGCCTGCGCTGGATTTAAGATTGCATAGTATAAGTCCTCACCCATGACGCTTAGTAGTTTTCCACGCGTTCTTTGGACTAAGCGTTCTCCAGTATCCATAAACATATCAATCGCTTCCGGGCTTGGCTTGATCCTGCCCATCTTTAATAATAATTTCCATGGCATGAAAACACCACGATCATATAATGGGACACCATCCCTGAGCAATGTGAAAATAACTGGATTCGCGTCTTTGACCGCGTCCCAGAAATCTGTCAAGATATATGTTTGAACGTGAAACGCTTTTTGGACGCCTGTTTCTTTTGACGCGTCATAGCCTAAACTTCGGATAATAGCGCCTAGTTTATCCTTTAATTCAGCCCGACTCATTTTTTTGACATCAGTATCGTCCACAATTAAATACACATCAATATCGTTTGATTTTTCTCCCCGGAATAAAGAGCCTGCGCCGACATAACTTACAATATATTTTTCAAACCGCTTAAGGACCATTTTTTGATGAACTTGGGAAATCTTTAACGCAGCCAGCGTGTCTTTTGGGTCATAAATAATAGCGCTTACCGCGATCGTATCTAAAATCTCGAATTTCGCGTCAAAACATTGCTCTCTCAGATCATACATATCCATGACTAATGGCAAGAAATTCTGATCAAGCTCCTTAGCTTTTTTTGTCGCGCTCTTAACGATTTCTTCCCTTACTTCAAACCAGTCTTTTCTGTCTGTCAAATCGACTAAAACCAAAATATTAATCGCTTCCTTTATTTTTTCCTGCTCTGCTTTCGGCAGTTGTTCGTCTACTTGAAGTTTGTTTGGAGGAAGCAGCGCAACGCCAATAATTTCTTTATGGTCTTTTGTGATTATAGTTGAGAATTTATTGAGCTTTTCCTTTAGCGCGTCGAATTTCGCCTTTACTTCCGGCGGAATAGGCAATTGCTCTTCTTTTTTTCCTGTATTTTCTAAGGAATTCATCGACAAAATGACTGGTTTATGCTTTAAATAGCTTTCGGTTTGTTTGTAACCATTAAGTAATAACAATATGAACATTATTCTTTTTTTCAATTGTTTTTCTTTTCAGAGCAACCTTTAAAAAGGGGAAGTATATGCCTTGATCTAGTTTTTCCACCATACAATGGCTGTAGAGATTAAACTCCTTCGCAAACAAGACAATAAGTTAGTTTTTCTGTTAAAAGACACTAATGCAGCTTACGCAAATACCCTGCGTAGAATGATGTTATCTGAAGTCCCTACACTCGCTGTACGAAAAGTTACTTTTGTCAAAAATTCTTCAGCGTTGTTTGATGAAATCATTGCCCATCGATTAGGATTACTGCCCTTAATGACTGATTTAGAAAGCTACAATCTAATGAATAAATGCACCTGTAAAGGCGCTGGATGCGCGAAATGCCAAGTTACCTTAACTGTCAATTGTGAAGGCCCGTTAACTGTGTACACCTCTGATTTGAAAAGCCAAGATCCTGCTGTGAAACCAGTGTATGGCAAAATTCCTATTGTTAAATTATTAAAAGGGCAAGAATTGGAATTTGAAGCTGTCGCGACCTTAGGACAAGGGAAAGAACATGCGAAATTTAGTCCTGGCCTCATTTATTACAAAGGCTATCCGAAGATCACAATTGATAAAGTGAAAGATCCTGAGGCGATTATAAAAAGCTGCCCTACGCAGGTGTATGAACTGAAAGGAAAGACATTAACTGTTACTGACGCTGAGAAATGCATCTTATGCCATGCTTGCGTTGATGCGAATGAACCTAAGAATGGATTGACTGTTGAAGCAAGCGAAAAAGACTTTATTTTCTATGTTGAATCTTTTGGAAAACTAAAACCTGAAGAAATTGTTTCTCGAGCTTTGGATTTATTGAATGAGAAAGTCGATGAGTTAGCTGTCGCTATTGAGAAAGCGTAAGAGTTAATAAACTATTCTGAAGAAAATTATTATTCAATAATCTAATTTAGAATTTTCTTGGCTCTCAAACGCCGAGCAGGCTGACGAGTACAAAGAAGGGTACAGAACGGGATTTCTGCAACCAAAATTAGTTTGTTTTCACTTGATTCCTTATTCTTTTTTTTATAACTCCTTGAATATTCTCAATTGTGACGTCTAAAATCCGCATTAATGCCTCTTTGCTGTTAAACGCGTTATGGGGCGTTATAATCACATTATGCTCTCGTAAAAGCGCATGATTTTCTAATACTAATTCCAAATCTCTTTTTTCCACAAACTGCTTGTGCAATAATTCTTTTTCTTCTTTCAAGGAGCTTTCCCCCTCCAAGACATCAATGCCAGCACCAGCTAGAATTTTATGCTCTAACGCGTACATCAGCGCTTTTGTCTCCACAATGTCTCCTCGTGCAGTATTAATCAAATAAGCCCCTTTCTTGATTTTTTTAATATTCTGTATATTCAGCAAATGTTTTGTTTCCGATGTTAAAGGGCAATGGATAGTAATAATGTCAGAATTTTGCAATAAAAAGTCTAAAGTTACATATTTGAATTGAAAAAGTTTTGCTAATTTCTTGTCGTGATGGTGGCTGTACGCAATGCAGTCCATCTCAAAACCCCGCGCTATCCTCATAACATGCTGTCCAATATGACCAGGTCCAATAATCCCGATTGTTTTTCCTTTTAAATCAAATCCGCGTAATCCATGAAGGGAGAAATCATCTTGTTTTGTCCTCCCGACACTATCCACGATCTTCCTGCTCAACGCTAGAATCAATGCGAAGGTATGTTCAGCGACAGTATTCTCCCCATAACTTGGGACATTGCAGACAATGATCTTTCTCTGTTTACATACTTCTAAATCAATGTGGTCAAAGCCAGTGGACATTGTTGCGATTAATCGTAGTTTTGGCAATTGATTAATCCTATCAGCAGTCAGATGAGAATAAATAAAGCATCCGATCACATCGAAGCCTTTTATCTTTCCCAGGTCTTTATCTGTTAGTTCGTGGTTAAAAAAGAACAGTTTATGCCCTTTTAATCGCTCTTGAAAATATGCCTGTTCCCACAATTCCAGTTCAAAGAAAGCGATCTTCATCCTCTTTAAGTATTCATTTATTAAATTCCTTTTAAGGCTTTCGTTTAGTTAAAAGTGATGTAATCCATTATAAAAATATCTAGGTTTAGTTAGCGACAAAAGAAAGGCATATAAATAAGTTCTGCGTATTTATATTATGATTTCAACAAAAGAGCGTAAATTAATCATCCAATGGGATGAAAATGGAAAGACACAAAATGAAATTGCCGAATTATTGAGCTGTAA
>JACRKJ010000040.1 GCA_016219825.1 Candidatus Woesearchaeota archaeon
ATGCTCAAAGCCTGTCGCATGGAATAATTGTTTTCTTTTATTTTCTAACTGTAATTCATAAGGGATATGCTGGGTCATGCATCCGCCGCAGCTGCCAAAATAAGGGCAAAGGGAAATTGTCATGTACGTTAGCATAATCAATACATTTAAAAATTAAGAAGAATAGGCATTGCCATGAAAGAAAAACAGAAGCATAAAGATCCATTTGAGGAAGCAGTGCAGGTATTGGCTTCGTATAGGGATGGATTGCCAAAAGAAAGCAGTAATCAACCCTGCTGCGCTGGGTGCGAGGAAACAAAGGAGAATCAATGGCGAAAGAAGAAAACAAGCACAAAGTAGAATTAAATGTGCGGATAAAAGACAGCGATCAGTTCTTCGCGCAGGAGACAACAATAAATTATAATCCAGTGGAGTTTGTCATAGATTTTAAATGCGTGACGCCGATCCAGGAGTTTAATCAAAACAGCGTCTTAATGCGCCACAATATTGTGATGATGACGCCGTTCCATGTAAAATCTTTTTTAGAGGCGTTGACAAGATTAGTGACAGATTATGAGAAGAAATTCGGGACGATTAAGCGTCCGGCAGAATTGGAAAAAGCTGAAAAGATCATGAAAAAACAGGAAAAAGAGAATGTCACGACCACGAATCCAGAAAATTACTTTGGGTAGAACGCTTGCAATAATCAGCGTGCTCATCCTTCTATTTTTTGTAGCTGGATATTTCCACAATAAGACTGTGGGCAAAGCGGTGCTTCCAAATGGGTTAACAAGGGTAAGTATCCTTACAGCGAGGGGATCAGTGGAGTTGGATATAGAGCAGGCAAAAACAGAGTTTGAACGTGAACGCGGGTTGCAGTTTAGAAAAGTGTTGCCAAAAGATCAGGGGATGTTGTTTGTGTATGCTGAAGAGGTAAAACGAAATTTCTGGATGAAAGATATGCTTATCGCATTGGATTTCTTGTTCATTGATGGAAATCTGCATATTGTCAATATTGAGCGGAATGTGCAGCCATGTGAAGCGAATCCATGCCCTGTATTAAGTTCAAAGATTCCGGTGCTTTTTGTTCTGGAAGTCAATGCTGGGACTGTAGATGGGGAATTTATTAAAGAAGGGGATCCAGTCATTATTCAATGATTCTAGATAGTGAACTTCAGAAATTCTTATATATAGGATATAAGCAAAAAAGATATGCCAAGGTTTAATCAAAAAAGTTTAATGAATTCGTTCTCAAGAATAATGTTATAGGGTTTAGGGAAGAGTCATGCACATTGAAGTCAGGAAGACAATCGCATTGGTATGTAAATTGGAGAACAGTTGCGGAAAGTGCGAGGGGTATGCGGCATGTAGCAGAGTATGTATTAGCGTTTGCGTTAGACCAGCAGTTAAAGCCAGATTGTTTTTATGGGGTTCCAGAAGGCGCTACAAAACTTGGCCTCTTTGTCCAAGACAGATGGGCGAATGATTATTTGATTAAAGAAAAATTAGATCGTGATCAGTTGCCCATGGGAAGAGGAAAGTCAAAAGAGCATGGCGATCCAAAAGATCGATATTTCTTAGGGACCCCGCGGGGCGATGTGGTTATGGTTGAGGATGTGACAACAACAGGCGATTCATTATTGACAGAAATTCAAAAAGTAAGAAGCGCAGATGCAAATGTTGTTGTGGCGATTGGATTAACAAACAGGATGGAAAGAAGGGATGATGGGAAAAGCGTCGTAGAAGCATTGCAGGCAGAAGGAGTTCCGTATTTCTTTATGAGCAGTGCTTTGGAATTATTGCCAAGAGTTTACCAAAGATCTCCGCCGTCAGATCGAGTCGCGAGAGAAGTAGAGAAAGAGTTTGGTCAATACGGGTTGGAAAAATTGGCGTTGGTAAAAGCAGCATGATTATCAAGCAAGAGAGAAGCAAAAAGCTGTAGAATGCAATGTAAGTCAATTAACAACTTAATAGTTATTTCAATGCCTCAATCTTCTCAAGAATAATCTTTCGTTCCACAGTCGCAACTAAATGCCGTGTTTTTGTGACCACATCAGGACTCACAGAAATAGACGTAATTCCTTCCCGCACTAAAAATTCAGTAATCTCAGGGTAAACAGAAACACTCTGCCCGCAGATGCTCACCGTTTTTCCGCATTTTTTAAATCCACGGATAATTTGTTTCATTGCCTGTAAGACAGCTGGATTTCTCTCATCAAAATAGCCCATTTTTCCCAATTTGCCGGAATCACGGTCAACGCATAAGACTCCCTGCGTTAAATCATTTGAGCCGATAGACGCGCCGTCAATATCTAACTGGGCGAACGCTTCAGGAATCAAGGCGATAGCGGGAACTTCCGCCATGAGCCAGATTTTAAAGTCAGAGCTTCTGACTAATCCTTCACTTTTTAAAATAGCCAAGCATTTCTCCACTTCCCAGGTTGTCCGAACAAAGGGAAGCATCACTTGCACATTCGTTAATCCAGAATCACGTAATTTTTTAATAGATCTACATTCAAGCCGAAACGCTTCTTCAAACTCTTTACTAATATAGCGGGAAACGCCTCTCCAGCCAATCATCGGGTTGTCTTCAGTGGGTTCAAATTCCTGTCCGCCATCTAAATTTTTATATTCATTGGTTTTAAAATCTGAAAAGCGGACAACAATTGGTTTTGGTGTAATTGCCTGCGCGATCGTTCCAATCCCTTCTGCTAATTTGTCAACATAAAAATCTGCTTTGCCTTCTTTAATCAACGCTAAGGGGTGTTTTTTTACCCAGCTGATAATAATAAATTCCAAACGCATTAACCCAATCCCATCAAAAGGTAAATTTTTATATTTCTCAATCTGGTCTGGTTCTCCTAAATTCATATACACTTTTGTCGCAGTAATTAAATCGCCAGCATCAGAAGAAACAATTTGTTGTATTTCTTGTGTATTTTTTTCTTCAGTGGTTTTCGTTTCTACTTTTGTCGCTCCTTTGTACACTTTTCCATGGCTTCCATCAACAGTAATAACTTCATTTTCTTGTAACAATTGTGTGGCTTTTTCAGTTCCAACAACACAAGGAATACCCATCTCTCGAGAAACAATGGCGGCGTGACAATTATTAGCAATAACTGGAGTTAGGTTATCAGTAAAAACAACATAATTATGATTGCTCTCAACGGTGATATTATAAACATCCTCTTTCTGACCTTCAGAAACGAACTGAGCACGAATTGCTCGTACATCTGAATCAAGGATTTTAGTAATCTGCTTTTTTTCACCATCTGAACATAAGGGAAGAACACGGTTAGCTATTTTTTCAGAGTCAATAAATAGATTTCCATTAACACAAGGTTTAATCTGACCTTTATAATTAACATGATCAATAATATCCCCAAATAATTGTTTGGCTGAAAAGAATCGAGTTCCATGAATTTTTCTTTGATTTATTCCTTCAACGCGTTGAGCGAATTTTAAAATATCTTCAACATGTTCTACGATCTGAATATTGTGAATGTGTCGGTTTACAGTAATCTGTGGAACGATGCCTAGACGTAAACATCCTAAAACAGTTGCTTCAAGAATCTTCTTTTTATCATTACAATAAATGTTAATCCTGCTCGATTTGTCGTTGAAGGTTCCATCGCCATCAATGGCTCCAGCAAGGAACTGATAAATCAATTCTTCCTCACAATGAAGAAATAATGGTTGTAAACTTGATTTATACTCTAATAGTTCTGTTGCTATCTGTTTTGAATGCCAAGTATAATTTTTATTGTCTTCAGAACTAATAACTCTGTTACCACGAATTGTCCCACATGAAGGAATTTTATTATAGACACTAGCTTCTTTTTGATACAATGCTTGCATTGTTTTAGTTACGGCACCAATAAACTGTTTCTTTTCTGGGCATTCTTTCTGACAGAAAGTAACAATCCCTCTTCTATCCGTGAGATTCATGTATCCATCAGACATTAAAGCACCAAGAACATATGCCTTACGATAATCGGGATTATCTATTGCTTCTAACTTTGGTATTTTCTGTGGAGCAAGTAAAGTATCTCCTTCTTCAAGAACTTGTTGTATTTGTTTTATAACGATCTCTCGATCCTTAAACACCAGCATCTTATGATCGGGGGTGAGTCGGAGGGTACTCCCCTTTGTTTTTCCTGTTTGACTACAACGAATAACAATTGTATTCGCCTGTCTTTTCATTTTAGCGATAACAAGCCTCCACTCAATCTTAAGATTTATTCTATTAAGGGAAGGAACAAGGAACTCTTCTTGTGAATCGCAAATCTCTTGAATAGTTTTAAATCCTTTATCAGTAAGAATAATCGTATTTCCTGCAAAACAGGTCATTCCACCTTCATCAGTCACAATCGCAACAGCTTTTTGCATAGCAGCAACCATGTCTGGAGAAGTCATTTTCGTAACTAAAACATCTCCTTTTTCAATCTTTGATAATTCAGCAAGAGAATGAACAATCTTCACCGGTCCAAATCCAACACCAGGACTTGCAGATAGACCTTCAACAACAATTTCTTTATTATTATAGTCTTCAGCGACCGCTGCTTGTTTTTTAAAGGTGGTAACTGCGCGTGTCTGGACAATATGTAATTTCATTCCTTCCAACGCCCATTCAGTATCTTGTGGTTTTCCGCCATAATGTTCTTCTAATTGCAATGCGTACTGCGCTAATTTGACAATTTCATCATCAGTTAATTTCTGTTTGCTTCCTTTCTCAGGAGTTAAATTTTGCTTGACGCTTCCGCCACGTGCTTGATCCCGAAAATAACCCCAGCTTTGTTTCGCGATTTTTTTACTTTTAATTTTCAAGGTAGCTTTATCTAAAATATATGTATCTGGCGTCACTTCTCCGCCAACAACAGATTCTCCTAATCCAAAAGCAGCTTCAATCATAATTTCATCAGGATTATTCGTGCTTGGATTAATGCTGAACATCACGCCAGCCGCGTCAGAATTCACCATCTTCTGCACAACAACGGCGATTAAGACTTTTTCAGTAGGAAAATTATTTTTAGCGCGATAATAAATCGCTCGCGCGGTATACAACGAAGCCCAGCATTGCTGGACAGCTTTTACTAATGGATCTGCTCCACGAATATTCAAGAAAGTTGCCTGTTGCCCCGCGAAAGAAGCTTCTGGCAGATCTTCAGCCGTCGCACTGCTTCTTACAGCGACAAACGGCTGGTCTCGTCCAGCTTTAATAATGCTTAACGCGGAATTATTTTTCGCTAAGTGTTTCGCGATATCCCTGTCAATGTTTAATGTTTCATACGACTCTTTAATCTCTTCTTTGATCTCTTTTGGCATTGCAGCCTTCAGCACTAAATTTTGTATTTTTTCTGCGACAGCTTGCAATTTTGCTGTATCCATGATATCTAGATTCTTCAAGAGTGAAAAAATCGTCTTTCCTAAATTGTCTTCATCTAAGAATTTCTTAAACGCTTGGGCTGTCACGACAAAACCAGGGGGAATGGGCATTCGAAGATTATACATCTCTCCTAAGTTCGCTCCTTTTCCGCCAGCGACGCCTAAATCATCTTTGCGAATGTCACGAAACCAAGCGATAGTAGCCATTAATCATCCTCTTTTGAACTAAAGGATATCTTTTCTGGGAGGTTATTAAACCTTTCTCTCTATCCAGTAGTTGGCAAAGTTGATGGAACCATCAACTAGATTTTAGGGTTAAAACCGAATCTTCATGGCATCAGGTGTTTTAGTAAAAAATGAATTATACCCAAAAATGAAGTCTATTCTAAAAGAGAGAATGGGCAATATATTAAATGAAAATCCTTCTAAAAAAGATATCATTAACCCAGAATTTCGCTCAAGTTTATGGATTAAGAAAATAGACACCTTGGAAGAGGCAATAGAACTAACAAAACTTAATGAGCACGGACTCAGCATATCAATTTTCGATAGAAATAATAAAAGAGCATTAGACCTAGCAAAAAGATTGAATTTCGCAAGGATAATTATTAATTCAGATACTTTGGACATCAATCCATTAATCCCTTGGGGAGGAATTAAAAAAACGAGTTATGGAGGGGCAGATTACTGGGCTAATAAGTTTGTAAATAAAAAACTAATTGAGATCAAGAAATAATCTTCCTTAAATCCATCTCGTTGGTCAAGATACATTTCTTTAGAGTATCATCATCAATTTTTTTAAGATTTTCTTGAAATTCATTAACCATTTGAACCAACTTTTCAATTAACATTTTCTTTACTTCTCCACTCAATAATTCTCCTTTTCTATATTTTGTGAATAACTCTTTACTTTCTACTTCATGCAAAAAGAATTTTGACAAATATTGACACGCAATATCTACATCCGGATTTCCCCCATTTTTTCTATGTTCTTCTATTGTCTTTTGTCCTCCAGAAAAAGCTTTATTTATTTTTTCAGTTATTGATTTATTGCTTTCTTTAAGAAAAATAGCGTTATTTTTTGATTTAGACATCTTAGTTCCATTTACACCTGATATAAAAGATAGATGTAATATTGAAGGTTTTTCATAACCTGCTCTTGAAGCAATATCTCTACAGATTCTGATATGAGCATCCTCATCTGGACCTATGGGCACTAAAACATTTTTTATTCCAAACTCCTCCTGAGGGAAAAGTATGTGGGCTGATTGAACCGCCGGATAAAAATGAAGCCCTATATTTTCTTCATTCTTATAACCATAAGTAGCTTTTATTTCAGAGAGATTAATTTTCCTTGATAATTTTATCGCTAAATTGTAAATGTTTGTATAAATTTGGTCAATAATAAAAAAAGTTTTATGAGGGTCAAAACCGTAAGCTAAAAGTTCTTTTGCTAATTCTAATGAGTATTTTAATGCTTCTTCCTGACTTTTTACTTTTCCTGCTACATACGACTCATCATCAGA